>JBJELO010000271.1:0-27199 GCA_051879195.1 Lachnospiraceae bacterium | reverse complement strand
TTTTTATGGAATCTTACGTATTGTAATTATTCCATTCCGGCAGTTGCTTTAACTTGCCGGGCATGCAAAAGGAAACTCCGATGAACCTTTGAGTTAGAACGAGGCAGGAAAGTTGTTTGTTCATGAAAACCTCCGTCAATTTTTGTTAAATCAAAAAGCAGATCAGAAACAAAACAGCAAAAGGAATGATACTACCTCCGATAAGCTGTGACAAAGTATGGCGTTTTGTTTTTAAACTGGAAATATATATCAAAAAAGAGACTATGATACCTATTCCAGCACAAAAAAACAGTTTGAAATTAATGAATAAAACGATTGGTGCAAATATACCACAGGTATGCCCACTGACCTTTACATGAAAGCACTTATTTAAGAGGAATATGAATATCCCTGAAAGCAGATATTCCAGATAAATAAGGATAGTTTCTTTTGGTGCGTGCAAAAACAATCCGACAGTGATACCGAGTACATAGCCGACAACAGCAAAAATCATCGCAAGAATTCTCTGACCATCACGCCCCTTATTTTTATATGCCGGAATATATTTTTGCATAGGGTATGCCAATATTGGTAAGATACCTAAAAAAAACAAACTGGATAGATATATTACGGCAGACTGAAAAATTTCGGGCGTAAACAAATAGAATGCGGTCAGCATAAGCGCTGCCATAATTGGTGCGATTGTTATTTTACGGATGCTTAAGTAGATTTTATCCATGATTTCCTCCCTGTTATTGACAGAATCATATATTCTGATAAAATAATGTGAAACAACTGTATCATATAAAGCCACGTTCAACAAGATATGGATATGATACAAAAAGACCTGTATTGTACCAGAATACCAAAGTGGAGGGAATATGGATAAACGGAAAGAAGCGAATATGCGGGTGAAGAATAGCATAACAAAAGCATTGTTTCATTTAATGCATGAGAAGAGATTTTCGGATATTTCAATTTCCGAACTTATCCGGGCTGCTGGTGTTGCAAGAATATCCTTTTATCGAAATTATGATTCTAAAGAAGATGTGTTGGTGACACTAATAGAAGATGTTTTGGAACAGTTCCGGGAAACCATTGACTGGAATGAGACGGATTATTATACATATGGGAATATATATAAAAGCTTTGAGTATTTTGAAAAGTACAGGGATCTGGTACTGGATTTGTATCAATTTGGTTATGGCTCCATATTATTGGAAAAGCTGAACCGGTTTCATGAAGAAGTTGCGGGAACCATGCCAAACAGTTCTATTGAAAGGTATCAATTGTATATGTATATGGGGGCACTATTTAATACGGCAATCATTTGGCTTCAAAATGATAGGAAAGAGACTGTGGAGGATATTACAGGAATGTTTTGTTCTATGTGCGGTTTTCACATATAAAAATTGCCCGTTATTTGGATAAGTGATATAACTATTCGTTAAACCTGTGTTTCGCGAATAGTTATAGATTACTCTTTTCACACACTGATCCAGATGCCAAACGAATAATTAACTTTCAGGTAATTTACCTGAAAGTTAATTATTGTCGCGCCGCATAGAAAGCTTTTCAATATTCCCTGTCTCCGGAGGCATATTCGTTCATGCAGATATCCAGCACTTCTCTTCCTGGCTGAATCAGAGATTCTTCATAGTGACATTTCCACTGCACATTTTCATCCATATGACCATCAGTAACTCCATCAAGGGTAACTGCATTCTTTCAGAATACGTTCCCTGTCTTCCTGACAGTCCCACATCTGACTGACAGTCATTGGATCCACCTTATGTTTTTTCCGGTCAGTCATTCTGCTCCTGTATTTTCTTCGTTTTCCTCTTAAATTGATCAAAGAATTTCATATTCTATGCCTGCTCCTGCACGAAACGAATCATTTCCTTCGCGTCCTCTTCGCTGGCTGCGTGAGCTGTATACATCTGATTGCCCATGGCTCCGGAAAGGATGTCGGGAATCCGTTCACACATAACGATTTTGCTGCCGTACCGCTCCAGTACTTCTTCATGAGAATGAACATAGCGGTGAATATCTCTTCTGCCTGCATATACACAGAAATGATCCTCGTTCCGCTCCGGCAGCAGACGTCTGTCCGCTGTTACCATATCTGCCCAGATCTGGTAAACATCTGTGGAATGGGCAAAATTCATCATATCCGGTGTGTAGCCGCCGGCGGGACGCATGTTAACCTCCAAACCGACGAAATCTCCCACCTCGCCCAAGCCTTTTCTGGCTTTCTTCAAACGGAAAAATTCCAGATGGACGAAACGGCTTTTTACTTCAAATGCCTTAACTGTAGCACGTCCGAGGCGGGCCAGTTCCTCCGGCATCCGGTCAACTGTGTAATAACCCAGATCCAGCTGCTCATTAACAATATCCATAATGGACGGCGGCCATGCAGTCATGGACTCGAACAGCGGTTCACAGTGAGAATCAGTAATCGCATCGTAGGAGAAAATGTCGCCGTCAATAAACTCTTCCATAACATAGGGAATCTGCGGCTGATTGGCAAAGAAACTGTCAAATGCAGCATCATCTTCCAGTTTGAAAGTATCTGCAGCTCCTACACCAATATCCGGTTTCACAATGACAGGATAGCCTACCTCGTCAAGAAATGCTCCTGCAGCTTCCTTTGTGGTGATCTTATGGCAGCGTGCGGTGGGGACACCTGCTTTTGCATAGTAGGGTTTCATAGCGGATTTGCTCTTGTAACGACTGATTCCCTCCAGACTTGTACCTGTTGTGATATTGAAATCGGTTCTCAATCTCGCATCCTGTTCCAGCCAGTATTCATTGTTGGACTCCAGCCAGTCAATCCTGCCGTATTTAAAAGCAAAAAATGCCACTGCGCGGTATACTTCATCGTAGTTTTCCAGAGAATTCACCTTATAATATTCGGTAAGTGCTCCTTTCAGATGACCTTCCAGCGCATCATAGGGGGTATCTCCGATACCCAGTACATTGGCTCCGTTTCTGCGGAGACGATCACAGAAATTCCAGTATGTATGGGGGAACTGGGGGGAAATAAATATAAAATTCATAATGGTCTTCCTTCTTTCTTTTGTACAGATATCTGACCGAATACTCTTTCTGTCTGTTCCGGTACTCTCCCGTCACTCTGCCGGTACAGGTATCTGATGGTTGTGCGTATATCCTACCGTATCACTATGTTAATTTGTGGTGTAAGTTATCTTAGCACAACTGGAAGATACTGTCAATGTATGATTATAATCAGAAACCTCCTCTGTAAATTCTGCATAACTGTTCAGAGCCAACCTCGACTGCAGCAATAATGGATTATGATGTCATTCTGATCAACAATTATAAAATAGAGGCACCGATTCTGACAAAAATACAGAATTTTATTTATTTGGATAGATAAACTTGACTTAAAAAAGAAATCGTGATAATATGCACTATCGGAACCGGATTTTTGATGCTGTATCCGGTTCCGTGTCAGCGCCAGTACCTTTTCGCATATACGAATCAGCTGCGTGAAATAATTCCGTTATTTCCGCTTATTGAAATGATTCCGATGCAAAAGGTTGACGAGGTGAAAGGTGATCGAAAATTCGGCGGATGCCTTTCCGTATGCCGGATGCGTGATGTATTGACAAATATGCGGGTAACCGCAAAACAGAAGCAATACAACCGGATATATAGGTACATATCGAGCATTTCTCATATATTTTCATATATTTATTATACAGAGCAGTCTGCTCTGTGTCTTTCGTGATACCCGTATAGCAGTGACAGCATGTTTTTGGTGAATATTGTCCGGCGTAAAGTCCGGGCAGCAATAAGACAGGTAATACAGAGTATGTAACAGGTGAAATCTGCGTTCTGCAGATTCGTACACCCTTTTCTTTTTGTACCCTGTTTTATTGAAGTGCTTTATTTTTTTATCAAAAGGAGATCTTAATATGTGTGGAATTATTGGTTATACTGGTCCTGCAGCTGTAAAAAATATCTTACTGGAGGGGCTTGCTCAGCTGGAATACCGCGGTTATGACAGTGCCGGAATCGCCATCGCAAAGGATGACGGATCCATTTACATTGAAAAACAGACCGGTCAGGTGGCTAATCTGAAAGCAATCTGTGATCAGGCTGACGATGATGGTCACTGCGGTATCGGACATACCAGATGGGCTACTCATGGCGGTGTAACCCGCCCCAATACCCATCCTCATCAGGTTGGAAGGGTTACTCTGATTCACAACGGTATTATCGAGAATTATCATGAAATCGTTGAAAAATACAATCTGAAGGATCAGCTGGTCAGCGAAACCGATACTGAAGTTGCTGCTGCTCTCCTCAATCATTTTTATGATGGAGATCCGGAGGCTGCCATCCGTAAAGCAGTTCAGGTTCTGGAAGGAAGCTTCGCTTTTTGTATCCTGTTTGAAGGCTTTACCGATCGTATTTTCTGCATCCGCAACGTAAGCCCGCTGGTGGCATCCTCCACACCGGAAGGAAGCCTGGTGGCATCCGATATCACTGCAGTAATCAAGTACAGCAAACAGTATTTTGTTGTTCCCGAATACCATCTTATGGTGCTCTACCAGGATCATATCGACCTGTTTGACGAAAACGGTGCTGAAACAGAGCCTGAAATTCTGGAAGTAAACTGGGATGTGGAATCTGCTCAGAAGATGGGCTTCCCTCATTACATGTTGAAGGAAATCCATGAACAGCCTGAAGCAATCCTGAAAACCATCACTCCCCGCCTGAAGAACGGTCTTCCCTGTTTTGAAGCGGAAGGAATTGAAGATGAATTCTTTAAGAACTTTACCAATATCAATGTGGTAGCCTGCGGTACAGCCATGTATGCGGGTATGGTGGGAAAAGCAGTCATTGAACCCATCGTAAAGGTTCCTGTTTCCGTCAATATCGCATCTGAATTCCGCTACAGCACGCCGCTGATTGATGAGCATACACTGACCATCGTGGTTTCCCAGTCTGGTGAAACAATCGATACGCTGGCTGCTCTGCGCCTGGCAAAATCCTGCGGTTCCAAAGTTCTGGCAATTGTAAACGTAAAGGGCTCTTCCATCGCCCGTGAAAGCGACTACGTTCTTTACACTCATGCCGGCCCCGAAATAGCTGTGGCAAGTACAAAAGCGTACTCCGTACAGCTCTCCGTTTTCTATCTGCTGGCCTGCAAATGTGCTCTGGTACGCGGTATTTTCACTGAGGCAGAAGGCAGAGAATTTATCGGCAGCCTGTATAAATGTATCGATGCCATTTCCGGCATTCTGGAACATAAGGAAATCATCGAAAATGCTGTGGAGCATCTGAAGGATGCGGAACATGCCTACTATATCGGCCGCGGACTCGACTACGCATTCTCCATGGAAGGTGCTTTGAAGCTGAAAGAGGTCTCCTACGTTCACGCAGAAGCTTACGCAGCAGGTGAATTAAAGCACGGCACCATCGCCCTGATTGAGGAAGGAATCCCGGTTGTCGCATTCGCAACCCAGGATGCGGTTTACAACAAGACGATCTCCAATATCCGCGAGGTCAAGGCAAGAAATGCCTACGTGATCCTGATTACAAAGGAAGATGCCGAAATCCCCGAAGGAGTCTGCGACCTGCACCTGACCGTACCGATCAAGGACGATCTCTTCACCGGCCTGCCCACCGTTGTGATTCTGCAGCTGATTGCTTACTACACCTCCATCGCCAGAGGACTTAACGTTGATAAGCCCAGAAACCTGGCAAAATCGGTAACGGTGGAATAACAATACAACAATGTTTTCGAAGCTGGCCTTGAACTTTTAAAAAACACAAAAAACAGTCGGATCGGGATATATACCCAAGTTCGACTGTTTTTTGTGTTTTTTATATTGTTATTTAATAACTTTTATACAGAGCTTAAGCCAGCTTCCCAAGATCAATCCGGTCAAATCCGTCCAGCAGCTCTGCTACTACCGCTTTCATGCGGTCACAGTCACCGGGTCTGACGCCTTCGATGTTCAGCGGCATCAGCGGTTCGTGCAGGGACATGCGAAGCAGCAGCCAGCCTTTGATTTCTTCCGTATCAAAGCTGATGCGGATACCTTCGTAGGAGTTGGGAGCAACCTTCAGTCCTTTGGCAATGGCACGTTCTTCGAACACTTTTAAAGCTTCTTTGCCGTAAGTACCGAAATCTTCTCCGGAAATCTTCATGCGGATTTCGATTTCCTCAAAGCCGGGTTTCAGCGCCTCGACATAGCTTCCGATCTTTTTGCCTTCTTTATTGGCTTTTGCTGCGGAAATCAGAAGCTTCACTGCCATGTAGGCACCGTCATCCAGATAATAATTTTCTTTCAGTGCACCGTGGCCGGAGGTTTCGATGGCCAGAGGAGAAACCACACCGGATTCATTCAGGCGCTTGCATTCGTTAATGACATTCTTATAACCACGTTTGAAACGATGCTGCTTCATGCCAAGGTGACCTTCCAGGAATTCCTGCAGGCGGTCGGATGTAACCGAGTCGGTTACGATGGTGCTGCCCGGATATTCATCCGCCAGAATGGCAGCCATCATGGCGATGATGGCATCGCGGTTGATTTCGGATCCGTCGGGAAGGACTGCGGACATACGGTCCACATCGGTGTCAAAAATAATACCCAGATCAGCCTGGTTTGCCAGTACAGCCTGTCTGATGGCTTCCATGGCCTGTTTATTCTCCGGATTGGGAATGTGATTGGGGAACATGCCGTCGGGTTCCAGAAACTGGCTGCCGGTGGTATCAGCGCCAAGGGGCTTTAATACCTTTTCCACAAAGAAACCGCCTGCACCGTTGCCCGCGTCCACAACAATTTTCAGTCCCTTCAGGGGCTCATCATAGCAGTCTGCTGAATTCACACCGGCACGGATCTTATCGCACAGATGCGCGCTGTAGCTGGAAATCAGGTCAGCTTCCTCCACTGCTGTACAGTCGCCTTCTGCTTCGGAAAGACCTTCTGCGATGTTCAGGATATCGGTAATATCATCATGCTCCAGACCCCCTTCCACATCAAAAAACTTCATGCCGTTTCGGTGGAAAGGCAGATGACTTGCCGTAATCATAATGGAACCGTTGTATTTGAACTCATCATAAACAGTTGACATAAACATGGACGGTGTGGAAGCCAGATGACAGTCCACAGCTTTTGCACCCTGTGCGGTAAGTCCTTTTAAAATAGCTTCCTTCAGCATTTCCGCCGTAATACGGGAATCGTGACCAACGCCGATTTTTAACTCAGCAGCCGGAATTCCGGTCTTTTTCGAAAGCCAGATCACAAAAGCCTGACTGATCCGGTTCGCGTCGGCAGGAACAAAATTCACATCTTCTCCGGGTACGCCGGGGGCAGCAATACCTCTGACATCAGTGCCGTTCTGTAATTTTAAAAGCATAATCAAGTCCTCCAAAATATTGTGATATAAAAATCACTTTTCAGCCGATAAGGTGTGGGCTCATCGACTGGAAAATGATACAACTATATCATTCTGACAGATTCAGTATAACATAGGGAAAATGATGATTCAATATATAATTTTGAGCCTGAGTTGTTATCACAACATCTGAATTTTCTTATGTCCGGAGATACTTATCATATATTTCACCGGCCTCTTTTATATTTTCCAGAGCAAATTCCTGGAGGGTATTTTTTCCGATATCAAAACTTTTCGTCTGGTTGTTGAAAACACTTCCGTAGTAAATACTTCCATCCCCATTTTTGTAATATTTTACTGTTATGGGCGGATGTACAAACCGGTCCATAAAGTCGATATCCTGTTTACATTTTCGTATAATTCTGCAATCTGTTATGACATAGGAAGTATATTTCCTATGTTTTTTCAGAAGAATAAATCTTCCAATTAACGTATGTACAGCAATAACTGCAAATGGGATTATGATAAAAATCAGCGGCCAGGGCATATCATCGGATGATAGAATCAGATATGGCCAGATCAGACAGAATCCCGTTAAAAAAATGCTGAGCGGAACAGCCAACCAGTCTGCTCCCGTCAGATAGTGTCCAGACTGCGGCCTGCCTTCCCATAATATTGACTCCTGCTCCACAGGATGACCGATGATGCTGCTGTAGGCCCGATTTACATCCTTTATGTATTCCAGTTTGAAAAGATACGGTGCGTTCATGGGATATTCCCTGGAATTGACACCTTTGCATCTGTAATTGCAGTCAAAATAGAATGTACCTGTCCGGTCCTTGTTAATCTTCACGTAAATCTGATATAATTGCTCTTTTTCCCGATATTCTGCTCTGCCTTTGATAATCCTGTATATTCTTTTATCTGTAACGACATATTCCGTTTCCTTTTTTTCATATTGGTGCAGGAGCTGCTGCCCGGGAAGCATGTAAAGTCCAATCGCCAGAAACAGAAATATCAGCAGGGATTCCGGAAAAAAACCATCCGTCAGTATGGCAAAAAGTGAAATTACAGTCAGCAGAAGAAAAAAAGAATTCAGGAGAAACATAAAAACCATTTTAAAAGTGGGAACATCTGCAAACAGAGGCTCTTTTTCCGGTCTGCCTCTCCAGAGAACAATCTCTTTATAGAAATCCGGTACATTTACGGTACATGGATCATAATGTTTTTTCCTCAAAATCATGACAGGATTACCTCAACCTTTCTTCCTGATATTATGGCTATATCATACACCGATAAAGCTGTTTTGAAAAGCCATTTGACAAATCACCTGACCCGATGTTATAATGAAGCTCCAAAACCTTTACAGGATGTGGATTTTTTTAGATTGACTCTATTTTCGCCACACAATCGCTTTTCCGGTGATTGCGTGGCTTTTTTCTTGCCCGTTTTACCGGAAATGCGGTTCTGCTTCCCGGCAGATGCATTGAACTTAATGGAACAGATGAATTATTTTATAAGAAGGAGTGATTTTTTTGGAACAGACTTATATGAAAGAGAAACCCATTCTGCAGCTGGTGCTGTCCATGTCGCTGCCCATGGTGATTTCCATGACTGTGAATTCCCTTTACAATATTGTGGACAGCCTGTTTGTGGCACGCATCAGTGAAAATGCCATGACGGCTCTGTCGCTGGTGTTTCCCGTGCAGAATCTGGTAAATTCCGTGGCAGTGGGTTTCGCCATCGGGATCAACGCCATGATTGCCTTTTTTCTGGGCGCGCAGGAACAGAAAAAAGCTGACTGGACCGCCTCTGTCGGTGTGCTGTTCAGTGTCATACACGGGGCACTGATGATGGCTGTCTGCATCTTCATCATGCCCGGTTTCCTGAGAATGTTTACTTCGGACCCCGACGTCATCGATCTGGGCGTACGGTATTCCAACATTGTATTCGGTTTTTCCATTGTGATTACACTGGCATGCGCATTTGAAAAGATTTTCCAGTCGGTGGGACAGATGACCGTTTCCATGACCAGCATGCTGTGCGGCTGCATCACCAATATTATCCTCGATCCCATTCTGATCTTCGGCCTGGGACCGGCTCCCGCACTGGGAATGGAAGGCGCTGCCATCGCCACGGTTATCGGCCAGATACTCACCCTTGTTGTTTATCTGGTTTTCTACTTTGTGCGCCCCATTCCTGTGACCATCAGCTTGAAATGTCTTTTCGGGCCCCCTGAAAAGAAGCAGCTCACAGGCAGGTGACGGTTTCAGCAATGCCGGTCCCCGGGTCTCAAATACGTCAGTAAATACCTGAAAAACCGTCTGTCCGGTTTTAAAATTACGATAAAATATCCTGTTTTCAGCACTGATTTCCTCTGTGCCGTCAGCCGGGATCATATGGACATAGCTGCCGCCATCTTCATCCCGCGAACCACCCAGGGTACGAAAGCCCTCCACCCGCGGCCCTGCTGCCGCAAGAGCACGGTTAATTGCCGTACTCTTGCCCACCTGGATTTCACCGGTCAGAAATATATTTTTCATAAACAGTTATCCTTTCTATCAATTTCTCAATACTTCTTTTTCAAAGCAGGATTTTCCCTTCCGGTATTTTTTCCGATAGCTTTTCCGTTGTCTGCTCCCGGGGTTTCATAATACGGGTATCCCACAGGACCGTAGCGTAACGATTGGTACAGATATCTGTAAAAATATCATTTTCCGACTGTTCCGACAACCGGGTGCAGACCAGTTCAATCTGTTCGTCTGAAAACTCCTGTCCCGGATACATCCGCTTCAGTTTATCACGAACCATATTTCCCGTGATATGTCTCGGCTCCGTGTAGTTCAGCGTGTAATAATCGGTTTCCGGATAATATCCCATCAGCCACACCAGATTCAGCAGGGAATAAAACCAGTCCCCATTCCAGAAAGGACGGGTATTCTCCAGATCGAGAATCCGCGCAAGCTCCGCCTCCAGGCGGCTTTTGCTGTCAATACAGCAGGTATTGCAGCAGTATCCCCGGCTCATGGCAATCATTTTTTCCAGACTGCCATAGGAACTGACAGCCGGTGTCATACAGGAAAATACCAAGTCAAACCCTCCATTCCATCCCATCTCTTCCACAGAAGTATTTTTGAAATCACAGGCAGTAAATGTGGTATTGACAAGCCCCTGTTCCTGACAGTATTCACTGCCGAACTGGAGCATCCTGGGGGAAATATCCGTTCCTGTAACATGACGGACCTTCCGTGCAAATTCCGCCACAAAGCGGCCGGGGCCACAGCCGATATCGATCACATCCGCCTCCGGCTGAAGGATTCCTTTTGCGGTCAGCAGACGGACAGCCTCAGAAACCCGTCGTCCGGTCACTCTGGACATGGCGCTGTCCGCTCCCAGTTCCTGCGCCCATTCATCTGCACGTTCATTCCATGCTTTTTTTGTATGAGAAAGCCCGCTCCTGTTCTTTTTATGTTCCCACAGAGAACGGTAGTAATCAAAAAGCTCGTTTCGTTCCATAACATTCCTTTCAAAAATAAAAAATCCATACGAAAAGGTATGGAAGCGTACACTAATAAAGCCTGCCGTATCCGGGTCTGTCTCATCCAGACCGCTTTTCATCAGCAAACTTTTCATCCATCTTCCTTTTCGAAAAAGACTTCCGTCCCCGGAATATCTTCTGCATGGTCAGGAATTAAGCTTTAACAGAGCAGAAAATCAGCAAACCTGTCATAAACTCCGCCATGCGGGAAGGCTCTGTCGTTTCCGGCCAGAACCCCGTGAATCCTTCGGCATACTTATCCATATTGCATCGAAAACCGATACCCTGCGCATCGGAATCTCTCCGCAGGATTCAGGCCATACATCCATGAGCAGAAAACTTTTAGCATGTACAGCTCGGAAAATACAGTATTTTTTGTTGTTTTATGCTAAGACAGTATCATTTTTTTACATTTTGTCAATAATTTAAACAAATAAAAAATATAAAAACAGACGAAAATACAACCAAAATAAACAAAACAGAACAAAAAGTCCTTGTTTTATCATACATTCTATGTTATTTTGAAAAAAGGAGGAACGAATTATGAAATTTGATATAAAAAACAGCGTCACACGTCAAGAGGCGCTCTCTTTGATGCAGGAACACTGGAAATTCACTCAGGAGCAGGAAATCATTTCTCTGAAGGATTGTCTGGGACGGGTAACGGCAGAGAATATTTTCTCAGAAAATACGCTGCCGGTTTTCCGGGCTTCCTGTTTTGACGGCGTACACTGGAACAGGGAAAGATACCGTGGCAGGAAGACCGGAAAAATCAGGCAGACGTTGCCACCTTTTTCGGATGGAATGCTTCGCTTGCCCGGGAAAATGATGTTCATCTGAAATCGGAAAAGGATCTGCTGAAACTTCTCCGTTCGGGACAGTATCAGACCATAATCGGAGACCCCATGCTGGCAGACATGCCGGAAACGGACAATCTCCGGCATATCAGACTGACTCATCCCGCCATTTCCGGTCAGCTGCATCGGGAAGAAATCCCGGAATATCTGTCGGACCAGTTTGAAGAAATGCTACGGGAATTTATCTGAAGAGATCAATTTATATTTCCGCTTTGTGCAGATCTGCCCGATTCCGGACAGATCCCACATTGCCGCTGCTCATTCCGGCCACGCCCTTCTTAAGCGGCAGCCAGTCCAGGAATTCTTTTATGTGGCGGTTCCAGAAATCCCACTCATGATTTCCTGGTGCCACGGTCAGTTCTGCATCAATTCCGGCAGCTTTCAGGGCGCTGTAGAATTTCCTGTTGGTGGGAAGCAGTCCGTCATCAGCTCCGCAGGCCATATAGATCCGCGGCAGCTCTGCACCCTCTTCTTTCAGCTTCAGTGCCAGACACTCCGGATTTTTATCGCTCTCCTTCACTTTGGACAAATCCCCGAAAACAGATTCTGCATAACTTCTCGTATCGATAAAAAACGGGGATTCATCTGTTCTTGTATCCAGATCATCCACGATCAAAGCGGCGGAGAGCGCGCCTATGTATCCGAAGGTTTCGTGATATTTCAGTCCGTTTCTCAACGCACCGTATCCGCCCATGGACAGCCCCGCGATAAAAGTATCTTCCCGCCTATGAGAAAGAGGAAACATTTTGCGGGTTATCTCAACCAGTTCCTTCCCAATGAATTCTCCGTACAGCGCATGGGATTTTTCCTGATCAAGATAGAACATATTCTCTCCGGACGGCATGACAACCGCAAGATTTTTCTCATCTGCCCAGCGCTGAATATTGGTTCCGTGAACCCAGTCCGTATAATCTCCGAATATACCGTGAAGCAGGTACAAAGTTTTATACGGTGCTCCCTCCGGTTCCTGCATCCCCGGGAATACCTTCTTATCCACCGGAAGCAGTACATTAACCGTCACGGTCCGCATCAGTGCCTGTGATAAATAATTCACCTGTAAAAATGCCATTGCAATCTCTCCTTTGTTATGAACTGTTATCAGTATGACACAGATTGCAGGATTGGTCAATTCGACATTTTACGCAGCCGGTCAGCAGAGCATAATTCAGATTAAAACATCTGCGCCAACCTGTTTGCAGTTGTTTGAAACCGGTCAGATCTGCACACGTTTTTCACATATTTCCCTCACTGATGGTTATACTATTTCCGGAACCGGATATAAAGCCGAATCATATACAGGTTCTGAATCCGTTCATATATTGACCATGCGAGGTGATACCATGAAAAAACACAGCGACACTGACCGGTATGGGGATGGAGATGTCCCCGAGGTAGACTATAAGCCCTATTCCTCCAGCCGTTCCGGTTCCATGTATTCCGAACAGAACGGTAAAGGGGATAAAAACAACCATTTTGAACCGCATCCTCAAGCCGGCGGTGAAAATCGTGCCGGTGAAAGCGGTGAAGACCGGAAGACCGGAAAGCAATAAAATCTGACATCCAAAAAGGCACATGTCCACGCATGTGCCTGAATTCTTATTATTAAATGGCTACAAAATCAGGAAATACTTTCTCCTGTCATTTCTTCCTGTGTTTCTTCTGACAGTTCCGGCAGACGCATGCCGCAGGTGCTGGTGACCGGCAGAGAAAAAACGATGGATTTGGCTTTGCTTTCCATGCCTGCCTCTGTCATGATGGCTTTCATAATATTATTCTTATCTTCCCGCCTCACAACAATGAAAATCATCTCTTTTTCAGAAGCCAGAGATACTCCGAAAAACCGGGCTGCTCCCTCCATGCCGGTGCCCTTGGCGTGAATCACTGTACCGCCGCCGGCATGTTCCTTTCTGGCCGCATCCATAACCAGGTTTGTATAGCCCTGATTGGTGATTACAATCAGCAATTCATACTTCGTATCCTTCAAAGTGCTCTCCTCCCCTTTCACATAATTCTGATTCTGTGTCAGAAATTCCAGCTGCTTTTTCCCACCGATGCTGGACAGCGGAATAATAAAAGCAATCCCTGTTCCCGGAACATCAATATTCATCTTTTCCCGCAGCCCCCTGCGGACTTTTTTCCAGGTTTCCCCGGTTACAATTGAGGTGATCAGAATTCTCTCAATGGATTCCAGACCGAAGGAATCCAGTACTTCACTGGTGGCCGTTCCCCGGGTTACAGTGCTCAGATTGACCTGAATGCCGGATTCCTGATAAAAATTCAGGAATTTTTTCGCTTTATTGCGGTCAAGAATGGAAATCATCATATATAACTGACTCATAATCTTTCCTTTCCTTACAGGCTGCATTGCATCTGCAGCCATTTTTCTGTGTGGATTCCGTACAGTCACTTTATTTTATTTCAAATCAAATAAAATCTGCACGACTGAAAAAGAAATATCATCTTATAATTCAATGATGATATCATCAGGCAGCTGATCCAATTCGGACACGGCAGCCGCAATCGGTAATTCTTCCTGCTTTGATTTGAAGCGGGATACCAGCCCCAGAATCTGAATGGTGATCAGCGGAGTCATGGCTACCATGGCTACCAGGCCGAAAGCGTCCGTTACAATATTGCCTCCCAGGGCCATGCAGGCGCCCTGTGCCAAAGGCAGAAGAAAGGCTGCTGTCATGGGGCCGGATGCCACACCGCCGGAGTCAAATGCGATGGCCGTGTAAATCCTGGGAACAAAGAAAGATATCACCAGAGCAATGGTATAGCCGGGAATCAGAAACCACATGATGGAAATCCCGGTCAGCACCCGGATCATGGCAATTCCGAGAGAAACCGCCACGCCCAGTGAAAGGCTCATACCCATGGCTTTTTCGGAAATGGCACCGTCCGTAATATTTTCAACCTGTTTATTCAACACATATACCGCAGGCTCTGCCCGGACGATGAAAAAACCCATGATCATGGCAACCGGCACAATAAACCAGGGATGTATGCTTTCAGCCAGCACCCGGCCCAGATAATTACCGGCAGGCATAAATCCCACATTGACGCCGGTTAAAAACAGTACCAGCCCCACATAGGTATAGATCAGACCAATGACAATTTTCAGAAGCATTTTCCGCGACAGCTTCAGAACCGCAATCTGAAATACTGCAAAAAACAGTACAATGGGCAGCAGGGAAACCGCAATTTCTTTTATGTAGGCAGGAAACCCTGTCTGAAATAGTTTCCATAATTCCACTGAATTGCTGATCTCGGGAATGGCAGCAGCTGTATAATCACTTTCCTGAGGATGATAGATCATGCCCAGGATCAATACCGATAAAACGGGGCCCACGGAACACAGAGCCACCAGACCGAAGCTGTCATCCGCCGCATTGCGGTCACTTCGGATGGAAGCAACACCTACACCCAGCGCCATGATAAAAGGAACCGTCATGGGACCTGTTGTCACCCCGCCGGAATCGAACGCTACGCTCTGAAAGCTTTCCGGTACAAACCAGGCCAGAATAAAAATCAGACCATAAAAGAAAATCAGCAGAGGAGGCAGTGGGATACCAAACAGCATACGCAAAAGTGCTGCAACCAGAAAAACACCCACCCCGCAGGCAACCGACAGGATCAGAACCATATTGGGAACAGAAGGAACCTGATTGGCCAGAACCTGCAGGTCAGGCTCCGATATGGTAATGATAAAGCCCAGAAGAAAAGCCAGAAAAATGATAACCCACAGTTTTCGGGTGCGGGTCATGCAGGTACCAACACGTTCTCCCATAGGTGTCATGGCCAGCTCTGCCCCCAAAGTGAAAAACATCATGCCGGTAATCAAAAGGACAGCACCCAGCAGAAAACACAACAGGATACTGGGAGAAATGGGGGCTACAGAAAAACACAGCAGCAGAACAATTCCGATAATCGGAAGAACTGCCGCTAAAGCCTCTTTCAACTTTTCTCTCAGTTTCAGAGTATCGTTCAAAAATTCACCTCCAAATGAATCATGAAACTGATTTCTGAAAAATTCCTGAAATCAGATGGCTGTATCTGCACAAAGCAGACAGATACAAAAGGTTTAAAATATAACATATTTCCAAGTATAACATATTTTCAGAAAACAGACAATGCAGCAAATATTCCCATTGACATCAGAACATTTGTTCATTATAATATACGTAAATGGAGGTGAACGTAAGTTTGGAAAAGATTGTATTTCATATTGATGTCAATTCCGCCTTTCTTTCCTGGGAGGCCGTATACCGGATTCATCATCTGGGATGCGAAACCGATCTCAGGCAGGAAGCGGCAGCTGTCGGAGGTGATATGTCCATGCGGCACGGAATTATCCTTGCCAAATCCATCCCGGCCAAAAGATATCACATTCAGACGGGAGAAAGTATCGTGGAAGCCCGGCAGAAGTGCCCATTTCTGAAGCTGGTTCCGCCCAATTATTCTTTATACGAACGATGTTCCGCCGCTTTCATGGCGATTCTGAGACAGTATTCCCCCTGTGTGGAACAGTACTCCATCGATGAAGCCTTCATGGATATGACCGGCACCGAAAAACTGTTCGGTGATCCGGTTACTGCTGCCAACCGGATCCGGGAGCAGATCCGGGATGAACTGGGATTTACCGTCAATGTGGGAATTTCCGGGAATAAACTGCTGGCAAAGATGGCCAGTGATTTTCGCAAGCCTGACCGCGTCCACACCCTGTGGAAGCACGAAATCGAATCAAAGATGTGGCCTCTGCCGGTTTCCAGCCTGTTTTTTGTGGGCAGAGCAACCTCAAAAAAGCTTTATCAGCTGGGGATTCATACCATCGGAAATCTGGCACGGACTGACCCTGCACTGCTTCAGCACCACCTGAAAAAGCATGGCCAGGTTATCCATGACTTTGCCAACGGCAGGGACATATCCGTTATTCAGCAGCAGCCGGCAGCCAATAAGGGATACGGCAACAGTACAACCATCGCTTTCGATGTATCGGATGCCTCCACCGCAAAGCTGGTATTGCTGGCACTGGCAGAAACGGTCGGCACAAGGCTCAGAGCAGCCAGTGTACAGGCTGAAGTAATCGCTGTGGGGATCAAGACATTTGATCTCCAGTATAAAAGTCACCAGGTTACCCTGCACAATGCCACCGATATTACGAACGAGATACACCTCCATGCCTGCCGGCTGTTTGACGAACTGTGGGACGGAACACATATTCGTCACCTTGGGATTCATACCAGCCGCCTGCAGGACAGAATCGATATGCGGCAGCTGGACATGTTTGATGCCGCAGACTATGAAAAGCTGGCAAAGATGGACCAGACCGTTGATCAGATTCGCGCCAGGTATGGAAAGGACTCTGTAAAAAGAGCCGTTTTTCTGAACAGCCGGATTGATCACATGTCCGGCGGCATCAGCCGGGAAAAAAGGAGCGTCGATTATACAAAACTGGATCTGAGATGACGCTCTGCTGAATCGTTACCTGCATAAAAAGAAAGGGAGATAGATCATGGGATTTTCACTGGAACAGCAGAATGAGGTTCTGCAGGAAAAAACAGTCAGAGGACAGTATCATAAAGTCGCTGTGGGATGCTGGTTCACCGCATCCGGAAGATCCATACCGAAGATTGTCAAGTATGAAGAAACCGACGGGAGTCTCCGCACCCTGAGCGATATTCATGTTGTAACATCCGAACAGAAGTATTATGCTGGTGTTTTAAGCAGGAAATATGTCTGCCGTTCCGTGGTGGATCAGATTGAAACCGAATTCATACTGCTCTACCACCCGGAATCCGGAATATGGGATATGGTGACTGCCGATTCCCGATCATAATTTACACATAATCCCTGATTTAACGAAATCATGCGAAAAACATGGGAAAGAAACTGCTTACAAAAAATATTTGCAAAAAGGAGACGATATCATGGAGGATACCGGCCTGAAAAAAGACCTGAGAACAGTCCGTACCAAAACACGAATCAAACAGACATTTTTGGAACTTATGAAGAAGAAAGCATTCGGAAAGATTACAGTGACAGAAATCTGCAGTTCTCTGGGAATCAACAGAGGAACTTTTTATCTGCATTATCAGGATCTGTATGATGTGCTTGATGAACTGGAAGAAGAACTGCTGCAGTTGGAAGACACTCCGGAGCACTATCAATGCTCTCTCTCATCCGAACAGTATGAATGTCCCTACGGGATCTGTGATAAGATACGCCTTCACCCCGAATATGGCGTGATTTTCTTTGACAGTACTCTGGCAGAACATATTGTGGAGAAAATCGCCCGGAAATCCCGTGAGAAATATGTGAAAGCCCTTATGCAGGAATGCACCCTGGCAGAATGGGAGGCAGACAAAATCTTTTATTTTCAGCTGAACGGATGTCTGGCCATCAACAGAGAAATCTATCGCAGCGGCGGAAAAGACTGGGAAAAAAGCCGCGATTTAATCGGTGGATTTATCCAGAGCGGACTGAAGCGATATAAAAAATAAGCCACGCTCAAAAAAAGCTGTTATTCTCAACAGAACAGAAAATGTGTTTATTGATTTAAAGTGATGATTTCCGTATAATCAATTAATGAACAGTCTGTCCAGTAATTAATCTGTCCAGTAATCAGCCTGTTCGACGAATTTAACATTGATACGGAGGTTATTTCTTTGAACATAATTGGAAAACTGCAGCCGGTATTTATTCTGACAGCTGCCCTCATGGGATTATTTTTAGGCAATCTCTCATTTTCAAACATATTTTCATCAGGTATGATAGAAGTGTTTCTGATGCTGCTCCTTTATGTCCTGTTTTATACGGTGGATCTGAAACAGGTGAAAAAATCCCTGACCAATCTGCGCTATACCTGCGCATCGATCCTGATCAATTTTGTGATCACACCCGTTACCGGTTACATACTGGGGAAAATTTTCTTTGCCGACTCGGCTGATATACGAATCGGACTTCTGATGCTGCTGGTCACCCCGTGTACGGACTGGTATCTGGTTTTTACCGGGCTGAGTAAAGGAAATGTGGAACTGAACATGTCCATACTTCCCCTGAATCTGATCCTCCAGATTGTGCTGATGCCCGTGTACCTGTTTATTTTTATGGGAAGTGAAATCACCATGAATGTAAGTACAATCGTCGGAAGCATCCTTATGGTATTGCTGATTCCGTTTGCATGCTCTGTTTTTACCGGAAAAATCGCCCGGAATCACATAAAATTTCAGGATTTTATGATAGATCAATGCGATAATCTGCAGCTGATTTTCCTTTGTCTGGCAGTCATTGTGATGTTTGCATCAGAAGGCAGAAATCTGCTGGAACATCCGGTTTTACTGCTGGAAATGTTTATTCCTCTGTTGATCTTCTTTACGGCAACATTTTTCATTGCACAGGCAATCGGACGATTCCTGCATTTTAAAAAGAAAGATATTGTAGCGCTGAATTTTACCACTCTGGCCCGCAATTCACCGTTGTCACTGGCCATCGCAGTTGCCACATTTCCAGACCGGCCCCTGATATCACTGGCGCTGGTCATCGGTCCGCTGATCGAATTGCCTGTTCTTTCTATTATTTCAGGCATACTGCTGCGTTGGAACAGGGAACCGTGACGGAAGCCATCGGCACGCAGCCTGAAAAACAACAGAAAGGTTCATGGATTTTTTTATCTCAAATACTTTGCTGCAGTTTCCTCCACTTGTTTCCATGTCTCATAAGACGCCCCAACTTCTTCAAAATACTGCTTCAGATCCCGATTCAGTGCACTCATCTCATCAACTGCATTCATGGCATGATCACTGGCGCAGATCTTACCCAGAGGGGTTACGCACATCAATTTGAAGAAGGCATAGCAGGTGCGTCGATAGGAAGAACTCTCATAGTTTTTATCAGATTTTGGCAGAATTTCGTGTCCGCCTTTTTCAATGGCCCGATACCCCTCAAGGTTGGCATCGATCAGCTGGTTGAGATAAGCTTTATCCTTTTTCAGTCTGCGCAGGTCCCCATCGGCCCGGTAGCAGGCAAAGGCAGCCGGTATCACAAAAGCAGCATGGCAGAGCAGATAATCTTCCATATTCGGCTCGTAAATCACCTTGTAGCCGGCTGCATCAAAAATCTGATGAATCAGGCTTTCATTGGAGGGTGCACCTTTCAATTGTCCGATGGTGATTTTTTTCAAATCAATCCCAACAATTTTATCCGCCTCCCGATGGCCCGCCGATAATGCAAAGGCAAACAATACACTTTTTTCCGGTAAAAGCCCGGCATAATAACGCGCCCGGACATTGTTGCCCACGAATACGATATTTTTTGTGCCGTTGGCACGGAGCGTATCGAGAATACTTTCCAGCTGCGTATAACGCATGACTACAAAAATCACATCATATGTATCCTCCGGTTCCAACTCCGTAACAACCGGAATCCGGCTGACTGCCGGCTTTCTCCTGAATCCGTTCTGTACAACCAGCCCGTTTTTACGAACTGTCTCCGCCCATTTTCCCCTGGCCAGCAGGGTCACATCCTGTTTTGCACAAAAAAGATTACCGGCCAGATTTCCGCCCAGCACCCCCGCACCATACACCAGAATTCTCATCATCATTTTCCTTTCAGTCTTTTTTTCTCTCTTTTCGTTTCTATCACATGGAGAAATGCCGTAATCGGATGATAAAAAATCATCCGTGGACCGGAAAAACGCATGACCTTCTGAATTTGTTTCCTCATTTCAGTTTTGTAACAATGCACCCTGCAATTTGAACAAAAGGTTTTTGTTTCCATAAAAGGGCATTTATCACTTCGCTCCCTGGCATATGATTCCAGTCCTGCACATTCCGGACAAAGCATTTTTCCCGTATCATGCTTTTTTCTGCAATAAAGCCTGATCATCTGTGAAACGATTTCCTTTTCTCTGTCTCTTTTATCCTGCATATTCTTTGACATGCTCATACCTGTATTTCTCACTTTTCACTATTATATTTTGAAACAGGGCTGTGCCCCGGTAAAATAAAGCAAACTTATAAAGGTTAGCATTTGCTAACCTTTAACCATCATAGCACTGTCAGACTTTTTTGTCAATCCAACCGAAAAAACAAAACTCCTGTTCTTGATTTGTAACTTGTTCAGAGCCAACCTTGATTTTCAAAAACACCTGTGATAAAATAACTGTAAATCAGGAAGTTAAGAAGTGGAGTGATGAAGCAATGGCTTCCATCTGTATTACAAAAAGAAAGAATAAAAATGGTATTGTCTGGCAGTATCGGTTTGAGATTGGTTCCGTGAATGGAAAGCGCCAGTGGGAGTCAAAAAGCGGTTTTGCGACGAAACGGGAAGCGCTGGAGGCCGGAAAAAAGGCTCAGCAGATGTACGACAGCACAGGCAGGGTTCTGAGACAGACAGAGATGACTTATTCTGATCTTCTGGATCACTGGCTTGAACAGGAAGTGAGTCAGACATGCAAGCCGAATACAGTTGACAATTACCGTAAAAAAATCAACCTGTACATTAAGCCGGAGCTCGGCAGATACCGGATCAAAAGTATCACCAAACAGAATATCAAGGATTTTCTGCTGAAGCTTTACAATGACGGGTTCAGCCCCAATACCATTTCGGTATGCAGAGGAATCATTACAAAGTCCTTTACCTATGCTGTGGATTCTGACTTTATTGCCGTTTCACCGGCAGAGCATATTCGGATCAGCAGACAGAGTGGACTTCCTCCCAAAGTTCCCACCCGCACGGAACCTCATGTGTACATCCCTGCTGACAGGATGGAAGAAATCTTTGAGCGGTTCCCGGAAGGAACTTCCTGCCATCTTCCCATGATGATCGGCTATCACTGCGGACTTCGTCTGGGCGAAGTATTCGGTCTGACCTGGGAGGATATTGATCTGGAGAACCGGACTCTGTCCGTGAACCGACAGGTACAATGGATCTCCGGCAAACAGCCGGAAGCGGATACCAGTGATTCTGATAGCGGATACTGGTATTTTTCAGAACCCAAGTACCGTTCCTACCGCACCATCGATATTGATGAAGCTCTGACCGAACTGCTGGCAAGAGAAAAGGCAAAGTATGAAGCAGAAAAGCTGAATGCAGAAGATTATGTGACTTATTACGCAGAGCAGCCGCTGATTCATACCGGTATAAAGCCGGAACATCCACAGGCTTTCAATAGGATCAGCGGCAGTAAAGACAACAGCAATGAAGAAATTCATCTGATTCATGTCAGAGCCAATGGAACCTTTATTTCACCGCGTACTCTGAAGCATACTTCTTCAGTTATCCACCATCAGCTGAATTTTCCTGAATTTGATTTTCATTCTCTGAGACATACGCATGCCACCATGCTGCTGGAACACGGAGCACCGCTGGTTTACATTCAGAGGCGTCTGGGGCACACCAATATCAAAGTAACAACAGATATTTATACCAATCACCTGACCGCCGATATGAGATCCCAGGGCAACTCCATTCTGAATGATATCTATCATCCGTAAAAGCGATTTGTCCGAGTGTCACCATCCCATTGCTTCAAGCCAGCGGCTGACTTTTTCTTCTCTCTTTTTTCTTTCGGGCAGGCCTGCCAGATGCAGTTCCCCTTTGATACTGCCATCCAGAAGATACAGAATTCTGCTGCATCCGGCTGCAACCTTGCTGTCATGGGTTACCATAAGAATGGTAACTCCTTCCTGATTCAGCCGGATAAATTCTTCCATTACTTCCCGGGCAGCCTTCTGGTTCAGTGCTCCGGTCGGTTCATCCGCAAAAAGGATTTCCGGCCGGTTCATCAGACTTCTGCAGATGCAGGCCCTCTGAAGCTGCCCGCCGGATACCTCGGTGATTTTCCGCTGCGCCAGTTCGCTGATTCCCATCTTTTCCATGAGTGTATGTGCCCGAAGGGTGATTTCATCCCTGTAGCGTCTGCTTTTTTTCAGATGACAGGCGGGCAGCATGATATTGTCAATCAAATTCAGATTTTTCAGCATGTTCATCTGCTGAAAGACAAATCCCATCCGTTCAAGCCGAAGCTTTGCTTTTTCATCCTCGGACAGACTGCAGATTTCCGTACCGTTTATCCATACTTCTCCCGAATCCGCATGATCCATGCCGGATATCTGATAAAGCAGCGTTGATTTTCCCGAGCCGGAAGGGCCCATAACCGCCATCATTTCCCCCTCATTTACAATAAAGCTGATATTTTTCAGAATTTCATTTTTACAAAGTTTATTAACAATGAGTTGTTCTGACATTTTCACTACTCCTTTCCCGCACAGCATTCATACGCTCTGATATTTTTGATTTCCGACAGCCCGGGCAGAATGGCACAAAATACTGTAACCACTGCAATACCGGGAATCCAGCCGCACACTGCTTTGTAATCAATTATAAAATGAAAGCCTGCTGCCCCCAGTGTTTTCAAAAATATTCCGGCCAGCTTTCCGCCCAGAAAATTGCCCGATAAAATTCCAGCCAGAATTCCGGAAAATACAATCGGAAGGTATCGGAAAAGGTATTGTATCCTGATATCTCTTCCCGTAAAACCGATTGCTTTCTGCAGGGAAATATCACAGCGGTCCTTTGCCACCAGCAGACGGGTAAACAGAATCACCACCACAAACATGACCAGAAGTGCTGCCAGCACTGCCACCTGCGCCGCTATGCGGATCTGCTGAATCGTCTGACCGTAGGTGCTGTCCACATATTCCCGGATATCCACTGCTTTGGCACTGATGCCGCTGTCGGAAAGGCGGTCTGTATATTCCCATAACCACTGTTCTTTTGCTGTATCATCTTTCAGTGAAACATAAAATACACTCCACATGAGCGGTCCGTTCCCGGGAAGATATGCAGCCTTTGCTGTTTTGCCGCCATTGGTGATATCTGAATAAATTCCACAGACTGTGTATTCCTGCATGGATTCTGCAGCCTCTAAAAAGAGCTGGTCCCCCACGGACACCCCCAGTTCCTCTGCACACAAGCAGGATAGTGCAATCTGATTCTCCTCTTTCGGCAATTCCCCTGCTGCACAGGCAATCGGGAAGATCCTATGATCCCCCTGTTCCACATGCAGACTGGTGTGAGTTCCGTTGGGCAGATACACCCGGCAGGATACCGTCCGCAGGGCAACTGCTCTCTCTATCCGCTCATCTTCAGCCAGCATCTTTTCCACCTGCCCGGTCTGGCCGCCAATATCCTGCGTCTGACGGATATCTATACGAATTTCCCCGTCTCCGATTCCCATATAAGTCACAAACCGCGGTGAAGAAAGCGTACTGAGCAGGTTCTGGGGCAGTATCATCATGAATATTCCCAGTCCGATAACCAGAGCTACGATCAGATATTGCGAAGAAAGAATCTGCCTTTTTTTCTTTTTTTCGATTCTTTGCTGCCCGGTAAGAGCCTCCACCGCAGATAATCTTTCCATGTGCTTCAACGTCCTCCTGACAGAAAACAACAAAATGCCTTCTGTGACAGCCGCACCCGCAAAAGCTGCCAGAATCCCTGCCAGTCTGCTTTCTGACATCCCGTACAGTTCCTGTATATGTACCGATATCTTTCCCTCTGCCAGCAGTGCTGCTGTCAGTCCGACTGCAGCCCCCAGCCCCGACAGCGCCAGAAATTTTGTAAAATAAATCTGAAAAATGTCTTCTCCTGAAATACCGACAGCTTTCAGCATGCCGATTTCCGTCCGGTCATTTTCCAGCTGTGTCAGCAATGTAAAACGGATACAGAGCATGGAAATCAATAATAATACCACACTCACCAGAAGAATAACCAGAATCATCAGGCCGTCCGAAAGTGCATTCATCAGGCGGATCAGCGGTTTTGTAATGGCAGGTCCGTTGGAAGGAAGTCCCGCATCCGTATATTCCGCAGAAAATTCCCCCGTATCTGCATCCTCCTTCAGCAGAAATTCAATCAGATATTCCTCACTTCCTGCTGTTTTCAGCCGTTCATAATCCGACGGGCTCACCAGAAAACGTTTGGAAGACGCCATCATGGAATTCATCTGAGAATCCCTGAGAAAACCAGCGATGGTAAAAGACACTTCACCGATCTGTACGATCTCTCCCACCATAAGATCATATTCCTGCCTGTAACAGACCGGAACATAGATTTCACCCTCCGAAACCCGTATGATCCCGTTATTTATATCCAGAAGATAATCAAATTGATCACTCTGCACACAGACACCATTGTCCTGGGTACTGTCCGCCAGAGAATGACCATTCAAAGTGATGGAACTGTTTTCCAGATTCAGAAAATACAACGTCTGATAATCGGATACTTTTTCATTTTCTTCAGCAAAGCGGAAAAGCTCCGTTTCTGAAATTTCTCCGGTATGCATCTGCAGAAAATCCGGTGTCCTGGCTTCTTCCATCAGATGGTCCACCGAACCTGTCAGATTAATGAAAAGGAAACAGGTCAGCGCAGACATAAATGCGCATAGAACCATGAAAAGCCATGTGGTAACAGCTGTCAAACGATTATTTTTTAAATCATTCCATAAAATCCTTTTTCTCACACAATTCCCTCTTTTCTGTTTTCTGCGGCTTCTGAAGCCTCTTTTTCCAGCATCCTCACTGCTTTTACAAAATATACAGACAGTGCCATAATACCAAGCAATGCTCCGGAAACCATGATTACTGCGGCAGCACCGCGGCCAACTCCAACATCAAAGCGAAAGCCGATCTCATCCGCCAGCACGCCTGCCAGCCCGTAAGCTACAACATATCCGATCTGTGACAAAAATCCGATAAGCCCCCACGCTCTTCCCTGCAGTTCATCCGCAATATTGGTCCTGACCAGATAATCCAGACAATTGTTGGCAAAAGGCAGCATGGCAAAAAACAGGAATCCCGCCGCACAGATCATGTAAATATTTTCCTTCAGGCTGAAGAAAATCATGGCAATTCCGGCCACAGTAAGCGATACAGACAGAATCTTTACATAATCTTTTCTGATTCCTCTGGCCCCCAGAAATAAGCCGGAGACCAGCATGCCGCAGGCACAGACGGTCTCACTGATTCCCAAAACAGCACTGTCTGCAAAATCCAGAATCAGCGGTTCCGCAAGAATCTGAAAAGCTCCCATAAAACAGGTTATGACAGAAGAAAGAAGAATCAGAAAAAAAACACCTCTCTTTTCGGTAACTGCCTGCCAGCCGGTCTGCAAAGCTGCAAAAAAAGCTTCCCTTTCCTCCGCCGGTTTTCTTTCCAGCCCCTTTCTGACCACGCCGGTACACAACACTGTCAGGAAAAAGGTAGCAATATCCAGAAGCAAAAGCAGGCGGATATCCGATACGGTCAGGAGCGCACCGGCCAGAATCGGGGAAATCAGGTACCTGGCACTTCCCGCCAGACTCACCATTCCGCTGGCTCTGGAATATTCCTCCTCATCCAGAAGATCTGTCACCGTTGCACGGTAGGAAGGCTCCAGCAGAGATGAAAATACCGAACTGATGGTTACACCGATACAGATTTCCATCAGACTCGCACCACCGCCTGACATGCACAACAGGATAAATAAAATGCCCACAGCAGAACAGCCGTCGCCGATCATCATAAGCAGCCGTCTGTCATAACGGTCAGCCAGCACACCTGCCGGCACGCTGAGCAGCAGTGTAGGCAGAAAAGCCAGCAATGTGACAAGAGCCATATTCGCTGCACTGCCCGTCTGCTGAAAAACATACACCCCCAGCCCGAAACTGGTCAGTCCGCCGCCGATCCCCGATACCAGTTCGCCTGCCCAAAGCAGCAGAAAACGCCTGAAATTACCTTTCTTTTCCATAATAAACTCCTCTCTTACAGACCGATTGCCTGTCGGTAATAATTAAAAAATAATAACGGTTCAGAACCGGCTCCGCATATACGATCCGGCTCCGAACTGTTATTGATTGGTTCATTCATTTCACTTTGCATATATTAATTTTACTTCGCTGCTGATTTAATTCTCTCCTCTATTCCGGTTTAAGCATGTTCATTACGCCGGAATATCTGCATCAGCGCCTCCTGGAGACTTCCGCTTTCCATCCCCATCAGCCGCTCTGTATTGTAGATAAATCCTGCGGTCTTCCGATCCTTTTCCTCCTGATTCAGCCCGGCCATGTTAATATCATCAAATGCCGTATTGGCATACAGCATAATCATCTCCACCACTTCTGCCGGGTAGTCCGTACGGCAGATTCCCTGTCCGATACCTTCCTTCAGCAATTCTGTCAAAATGGGATTGATTCCCGCCAGCAATGTCTTCTGCATCTTCTGATGCATCAGCGCATTTTGAGGGCGATGTACCTGCTCCATTACCTCATGGCCGATTTTTGTTTCTACATTCAAAGCCAGAATCGTTTCCGTAAGCCGTTCCTGAAACGGCAGATCGCGGTTTCCGGCAGCATTTTTCGCTTCCAGCATCAGACGATGTGTGATCCGTTCAATCACGCCGTCCAGAA
>JBJELO010000270.1:0-6542 GCA_051879195.1 Lachnospiraceae bacterium | reverse complement strand
TCTCTTCACTGGTGGCAAACTCAATGGAAATAATCTTCACATCCGTCTCTGCCACTGTATAAGCAGAAGCATTCGTAAACGTATGGATCCCAATCTTCCCGGCTTCGATCTGGTTGAGCAGTCCGGAGATATTCTTATCATTCCTGCTCTTCGCCTGTGCCAGTCTCGGATTCTTCCCAACACCTTTCAGGGAATGCTTCCCGCCAATCTTACAAGTCATGGAAGTAATGGCAGAAATCTGATCCGCATCCGCCTGCCCGCCGATAAACTGCAGCACATCTCCCAGATCCAGTGCCGGATTTCCGATGGTTTCCGAATCAAACGGCACATAATCCACAACAGCCAGATCCTTCAGGATATTGGTACAAAGCTGCTCTCTGGTTTCCTTCACACCAAACTGCAAAAGCGGATTCACACCCAGGTTCATGGTCAGCCCATCATCCGGATCCAGTGCATAATACTCCGCCGTCTGCGTCTTCATATTCGTTGAACTGACTGCCGTGTACCTGGTAATGAAATCAGAGAAGCTGCTTGTGAACCGATGCTTACTCTGCACCGTCATCACTGGACTGTTTCCATACTTCCGCAGTTCCAGCTTTCCCGACCGGTTGATACAGAAAAACCCGCCAAGCACCTGCCCCACATAAAAGAGCACATCCCGGTAGGTCTCAATATCATTATCCGTATAAATAGAAAGAACCTCAGCACCATTCGGCATTGCTTCAATCACTTCCCGGCTCTGTGCCGGTTCCACCTTACAGGCCCTGCAGCAAAGTTCCATAAAATCATAAGCATTGCCAACCGTCTCAAACCCATTGAAACTTTTTTCAAACCGCAGCATGAAATCATAGGCCTTCAATTCCAGACATTTGATTGTCCGGTTCGCCTCCGACACCTCAAAGATACCCAGCGGCACCCCTTCGTAACTGCCATCCGGAAGCCTCAGATGATAAAATGGCTCCACCAGAGCATCCTCCAAAGTATACCGGTCAATATCCGTCAGCAGCGTAATCCCCATCTCAGCCGAATACACCGTACCCAGTTCAATCTCTGTACTGCTGCAGCACTGGCTGGAAATATACCCGCTGCCCTTTACGATATCCTCTGGACCAAACTCATAAACCACACCTTTCGTCGTAGTAATCTTTCCAGTCCAATAATACCGCCTTGTGTTCTCCTGCACCGCCTGCAGGAACCCTTCACTCACCGGATACACGAAAACACCTCCAATAAAACAGGCACCCGCCAACTCAATGGCAGATGCCCTCAATAATTATACTTGAGACTTACCATTATAATTCTGTATAGGAAATCTGATACTCGTAAATCCTCATACGTTTATCCTGATGCACTTTCTCAACTAATTCCTTTGTCGGAGAATTAAGGCAGATTATTCCATAAACTTTTTTATCCTTATACTCCGCGCTGTGTTCAAACCAATCCAAATAATCTGCAGTCTGTCTGTATGCATCGTCATAACCTGAATCCTTCTTCAGTTCAATAACATACAAATTACCCTCGTTATCTTCACACAAGAGATCCAACCGACCAACTGGTATAATAAACTGCCGGCCATAAAGACCTTTTCTCTTG
Organism: Lachnospiraceae bacterium; assembly: GCA_051879195.1. Classification (GTDB taxonomy): domain Bacteria; phylum Bacillota; class Clostridia; order Lachnospirales; family Lachnospiraceae; genus TWA4. Next base: position 4,949 of record JBJELO010000270.1, on the reverse strand, counting down.
TATATTTTTAGATGTAGTCCAAATACATTCACACCAGACTCAATTCTTGCTGTCAATTCATCTTCTAATAGTTTTTCATTAGAAAACTGCTTCCTCTCAACCCCAAGGTCTACGCAGTTTTCCTGAGCATTCTCATCGTCTGTACTTTCTACTACAACATCTTTTTCAACGCTCTTCTTTATCCTGGCATTTGTATTATCAAGTTTTTCTACTCTGCGCCTAAACTCTTTAGAAATCTTATATTTTCCTGAATTTACAAATGCCTTTGCATCCTTGTTCCTGCCAAGTGCTATCAGCACTCTCACATAGTTGTTTGATGCGTATGCATAATTTTGATCTATTTCCAGACATTTTTCAAATAATGCTTTCGCTTCTGTAAACTTTTTCTGGGTATATAAGCAGAATCCCAAATTGTTAATGGTATCAATATTATAAGGATTTTCTTCTAAGGACTTTCGATAATACTCTTCTTCCAATCTGCGATTTTTTAATTTACCATAGCTCCATGCAAACATGAAATATACATCATATTTTCTGAAAAAACAGTTGCTGTCCTCAATCAATTCCAGATATGCAATCGCATTATTCCACATTTTCATTGAATAGTAAGTATACGCAATAAGTTCCTTTATCAAAATAATGTCCGGATATTTCTGCATTGCGTCAAGCAACATATCTAAAGTCTCTTCATCTGTCTTGCACCGATAATAAAGATCTATAACTTCACACAACTCCGGCAATCCCTTTTGACACGGGAATTTTTTTAGTATCTGTCCTAATGACATCCAAAATCCAGGAAATGCTTCTTTAAAAGGTTCAAAACAGGCATCCACAAAGCCATACTCATCCATAAAATCCGTTGGCTTCTTTATTGTATCTTTCGCTTTTTGATAACTCTCTTCCAACCAATTTTCAAGTAACATCAAACACTTTTTATCATCATATTTGAAAAAAGCATTTACTGCTTTCATATATGTATATCCAGAGGAGATTAACTGTATATTTTTACACAGCAGACTTATCAGATCACTCTTCTCAAAATTTAACCTGTCATATTTGGTATAGCCTACGGATATCATATAAAGAATTTCATTACATAATGAACCTCTAAGATCATCTGTATACTCGCTCTCTATTGTTTCCAGTTTATCAGATACTTCTAAAACTGATTGGCAGTCAGCAAATTCTTTTTGATATAAAGATTCCAATTCTTCATCTGTCAGCATAATAAAATCCCCCGACTTTTTCTTCTTATTCTACCACTCCCCACAATTGCTGTCATCCTTATAATTCCTTCAAGTTAAAACTCACTGTCCACAATCCCTTATAACTGGTATCCTTCTCCAGCTTGCTCTTAAACCCATCCATATACATCTCCGCATTCCTCATCTCTGCTGTCTCCGTGTCAAAATAATCCACCGAAATCTTCTCCTTCTTTTTAAACCCGGTCATTAGCTTCAGCCATTTCTGCGTCACCTGAAATGTCACCGCTATATTCACAACACCAGACCTCACCACATCCCTCTGCATGGTACCCGCTTCCGTCTCTCCACCGGAATCTGCCTCCACATCATGCATCCCTACTTCATAAGAAATCGGCAGAGGAATATCCACGCCATCAAACTTTAAATACTGAAAAAATGCCATCGTTTACCTTCCTCCGCTTCTAAGATTTGCCCTCTGCTGGGCATTTAAAATCACCTCATCCAACATGGTGCCACCAAGATAAACCGGAATCACGATATCTCCATTATTTTCAGGAATACCACCAACTGCTTCTCTAATCGCACCAACCAGACTGTTCAGATCAGCACTGCTCACAGAACCACCGCCTGCCACAGCCATATCTGCAGTCCGGACATTCGGGCTGATTACCATATCAGCCGTCAGGCTATTCATCGCATCCTTTACCATTCCCTTACTCTTCTCAATACCCTGTGCCAGTCCTTCCATAAAATCCGGCATCCAGCTTTCATAGTCCGTCAGAGGTCCTTCATCCGGCACGGAAAAATGCAGGTGGGAACGGATGGTATTCGCCACATCACGAACCGCACCTACCACGCTTCCAATAGCACTGCGGATACCATTCACAATACCATTGATCAGATCCGCACCCCAGCGGAAAGCATTGGAAGCCAGTCCAGTGATATAACTGACTGCCTGTCCAAACCCGCTCCTGATGGTATTATAGATTCCGGAAACTGTACTTCGGATTCCATTCCACATAGAAGTAAAAGCACCGCCCACTGCCGACTTCAGGGCATTTACCACAGAAGCTACCGTATTTTTAATGCTGTTCCAGGCCGTAGAAACCGTATTCCGGATTCCTGTAACAATCGCAGTGATCGTCTGCCTAATCCCATTCCACACCGTAGAACATACCGTCTGTATTGCTTTCATCACCGTCACAATCACATTCCTGATAGAATTCCATGCGGTACTCAGAAATGTGGAAATCGCATTCACCACAGTAGAAACTACTGTCCTGATACCATTCCAGATAGTACTGAAAAATGTGGAAATTGCCGTCCACACCGTAACTGCTGTCGCTCTGACCGCATTCCATGCAGTATTCAGAAAGCTGCTGATCGCATTGGCCACCGTTGTTACCGTAGTCTTAATTCCATTCCAGATCACAGTAAAGAACCCGGCAATCCCATTCCATACCACCACAGCCGTCTGCCTGATTGCTTCCCATGTCCGGGACATAAACTGGGAAATGGCTTCCCACACTTCAACGGCAACTCTTTTCACATCTTCCCAGAGGCTGATCCAGAACTGCCGGAATTCCTCATTGGTATTCCAAAGATAAATAAAAGCCGCCACCAGAGCAGTAATCGCCGCAATAATCAGAGCAATCGGGTTTGCCAGCATCGTCACATTCAGAGCGGCAAATGCCTTCTGCACCGTTCCGATCATACCTGCCAGTTTCGGAACAATCGTCATGATCGTGCCGATGGAAGAAATCACCTTTCCCACAATGATCAGTACCGGTCCCAAGGCTGCTGCCACCAGAGCAATTACCATAATGGTCTTCTTTACACCCTCCGGCAGGGAATCCAAAAATCCCACAAATCCCTGCAGCCACTGCACCACCTCTTTCAGTGCCGGTATCAGAAGCTGACCAAAAGAAATAGCCAGCTCTTCCAAAGCCGACTTCAAAATGGTAAGCTGCCCTTCCAGGTTGTCATTCATGGTATCTGCCATCTTCTGTGCAGCACCATCACAGTTATTGATCGCACCTGAAAGCTTATTGATATCACCTTCACCGGCATTCATAAGTGCCAGAAAGCCGGACATGGCATTTTTCCCGACCAATGCTTCCGCCGCAGCCGCCTGTTCTGATTCAGATAAGCCTGCAAATGCAGCTCTGCAGTCAGCCAGAATATCAGACAAATCCCTCATACTGCCATCCGCATTGGTGGTTGCAACCGTCACTTCCCCAATGGTAGAACCACAGAACTTCACATCTCCGGACAGATTTGTCATAATCGTCCTAAGAGAAGTACCTGCCTGCGTGCTCTTGATACCGGCATTGGCCATCAGACCGATTGCTTCAGCCGTATCTTCCACAGAAAAACCAAGAGATCCGGCGATCGGAGCACAGTACTTAAAGGTCTCACCCATCATGGAGACATTGGTATTGGCATTGGAAGAAGCTGCCGCCAGGACATCTGCAAAATGTCCGGAATCCTTTGCTTTCAATCCAAAAGCAGTCAATGCATCCGTCACAATATCCGAAGTCGTACCAAGACTCTCCCCGGATGCTGCAGCCAGATTCATGACACCATCCAGACCATTCAGCATATCCTCTGTCTTCCAGCCCGCCATCGCCATGTAATTCATAGCCTCAGCTGATTCACTGGCAGAGAATTTCGTCCTGGAACCCATCTCCCTTGCTTTCTTCGTCAAAGCATCAAGGTCAGAGCCAGTCGCACCGGATACCGCCGCAACCTTACTCATCGCTGATTCAAAATCAGCCGCAGTCTTCACTGCAGCTGTGCCAGCTGCCGTCACAACACCAGTGACCGGCAGCAGTTTCTGTCCCGCCGATGAAATATTATCTCCAACCGTCTTCCACTTTTCCCCAGAAGCAGCTATCTTCTGCAGAGCTGTTGCAGACTGGTTCGCCTGTTCTTCCAGACGCTTCAGTTCCTGCTCGGTTTCAATGATCTCCCTCTGCAGAGCATCATACTGATTCTTTGAAATCGTACCATCTTCCAGAGCTTTTTCTGCCTGTTCTGCTGCAGTCTTTAGAGTCTCCAGTTTCTCCTTCGTTTCAGACACAGCCTTTCCAAGCAGCTTATGCTTCTGGGCAAGCAATTCCGTATTCCCCGGATCCAGTTTCAGAAGCTTCTCAACATCTTTCAGCTCTCTCTGCGTAGAACGGATCTCTGTATTTACACCCTTAAGAGCAGTTTGAAGTTTCGTGGTATCGCCGCCAATTTCAATGGTGATACCTTTAATTCTGCTGGCCATCTAAATCCTCACCTTCTATAATTTAAAGCATGAAAAAAGCCCGGATTTCTCCGAGCAAAAAGAAAGCACCTGCCATTTCTAACAGATGCCCTATAGCTTATCCTTTTTCAACTGCTATTTTATGTATTGCTTCCACAATTGCTACTACTTCTGATGCTCGTTCCTCAACAAACTCTTTCGTTATGTCTGTTTGTTCTGCTGATGCATGATCTCGATCTAATTGGTGAGCAATTGCATTTCTCCGTTTAAACAAATCCTGAACCACTCCATCTCCATATTTCTGTGATTCATTAATTGTATCTTTTTGAAAAGCTTCATGCATCACATTCCCGTACCCAACACCAATCAGGTTCAATTGCTTACGCATGCTCTCTAATGATAAGAACACATCTCTGCTAAATCTCTCATTCAAGTATTCAAAAAACCATTCTTTCGATTCAGCTGCCTCTATTCCTTCTTCCACTTTTTTC
>JBJELO010000269.1:0-6543 GCA_051879195.1 Lachnospiraceae bacterium | reverse complement strand
TCGTAAAGCCCCTGCTGTTTATTCGCTTCGAATTCTTCAATCAGGCTTTCTACAATCTGATGCTCCAGATCATCCAGCACATCATGAACGTCTGAAAAATGGTTATAGAAAGTTTTCCGGTTGATACCGGCCTGTCTGGTCAGATCAGTGACCGTAATATCCTGAATATTCTTTTCCCTGAGCAGTTCGGAAAGTGCGATGAATAAGGCACGTTTTGTTTTTATGACTCTTTTATCCAAAGAAAACCTCCGTCTAAACTGCAAAATAGGCAACAAAAAACGGCAAAAGTGTGTATTTTACCACAGTTTTTCCGGTTTGCCCATTGAGAGCGGTTTGATACATTCGTATTATAATACACAAATCGCAAGATTGGAAGTTATAAATATTTACTGATCATACATCATAAAATGATGTAAGAAGGAGGATATTATGAATCAGATAGAACATAAACTGGAGCGTGGGGCCTTTTCGAAGGCGATTGATTTTACACTGCATAAGGTGAATAAGGATAGAGAAAAGGGATTTGAACAGCTTTACAAGCTGTCGGATCGTTTTCTGAAGGAGTACCTGGAGGGCGACAGCTACGATTTCATGAAAGAGATTTTCCTGAATCCGGAGAATAAATGGAATCGGTATATCAATTCCCTGCTGGATGAAATCGATCCCCATGTGCTGAAAACCACGGCACTGAATTTTGGGTACGAAGCATTTTTTCACGGTACGGAGACCATCCGCCAGATGCGTGTGAAACATCAGTGCAATATTCCCTGGCTGATTCTGATGGATCCTACCAGTGCGTGCAATCTGCACTGTACGGGCTGCTGGGCGGCAGAGTACGGCCACAAGCTGAATCTGACTTTCGATGAGCTGGATTCCATCATTACGCAGGGGAAGGAACTGGGAATTTATTATTACATGTATACCGGCGGTGAACCGCTGGTAAGAAAGAAAGATATTATCCGTCTCTGTGAGAAGCACAGTGACTGTATGTTCCATGCGTTCACCAACGGCACGCTGGTGGATGAGGAATTCTGTCAGGAAATGAAACGGGTGGGCAATTTGATGCTGGCCATTTCCGTGGAAGGCTATGAGGATGTCAACGATATGCGGCGCGGTGACGGCGTATTCCGGAAGGTTATGAAAACCTTTGATCTGCTGAAGGAAAAGGGGCTGATCTTTGGCACGTCCATCTGCTATACATCCGCTAATTACAGAGCAGTTACTTCCGATGAATTCCTGGATATGCTGGTGGAAAAGGGCTGCCGATTCAACATGTATTTCCATTACATGCCGGTGGGCAATGATGCGTCGGTTGATCTGCTGCTCAACAATGAGCAGAGAGAGTATATGTATCACAGAGTCCGGGAAATCCGCGGCAAAAACGGAAAACAGCTTTTTGCCATGGATTTCCAGAACGACGGTGAATTTGTAGGCGGCTGCATTGCCGGCGGACGGAATTACTTCCATATTAATGCCAACGGAGATGCGGAGCCCTGTGTATTTATCCATTATTCGGGAGCCAACATCCGGGAAAATACGCTGCTGGAATGTCTGAAACAGCCGCTGTTTATGGCTTACCGTGACGGCCAGCCTTTCAATGAGAATCATCTGCGTCCCTGTCCCATGCTGGAGAATCCTGAGATTCTGCAGGAAATGGTCAGAAAAACCGGTGCAAAATCCACGGATATGCAGAGCCCGGAAAGTGCGGAACATCTCTGCGGCAAATGCGTGGAATACGCACAGAACTGGAAAGAAAAGGCCGATGAACTGTGGGAAAACAGTCCTCACAGAGAAAGCAGATATTCCAACTACAAGAAGACCGTGTAGCAATAGATGGAGACCGACAGCAGGTAACAGATCAGGAAAAACGCCAATATGACAGCGATGCTTGTCAACCAGGTGGTAAACAGACTGGTGAACATCATTTTAGCCAGTGCGTGGACTGAAAAATAAGAAGAAATTGCCATAAGGAGAAAGGGAGCGGCATAAGCGACGAAAAGTTCGTGAGCGGCCGCCCTTTTCAGCGTTTTCCGGTCGAATCCCAGCTTTTCCAGTACCTGATACCGGTCCTTTTCTTCAAAAGCGTCGTTGTAAAGCTTCATAAATAAGATGCTTCCGCTGGACAGAATAAATACCATGAACATAAAGATACAGATGGAGTACAGTACCCGGATCCATTCGATATCGCTGTTGTCCGGATCGATGGAAACGATGCCGGTGGTGCCCTGTTCTTCGCTTTCTGCCAGAGCATTCAGATCTTTCCGGATATTCTCATACTGCGTCATATCCTGAATCCGATAGTTGAAGGTGTATATTTCCTGTCCCAGCGGCAGCAGACGTTTGTATTCACGTTCATTTACTACGTATAAACTCATGTCTTCCTGAAAATACCCCAGATAGGCTTCATTGCAGTCATCGATCTGCTGATACTCTTTACTGTTAATGGTGACTGTAATACCGGATCGGTCTGTGATGAATGACAGCAGATAAATATGTCTCAGTTCAATGATCTCATTGTCGGCCGGCTCTTTCAGTTCGAATTTCAATCCGGTTCCTTCAGCCGTTTTTTTTATGTCAGCCCAGGAGACGATTCCACGTTCTGTATTCTGAAACTTCGTTTCAAACATACTGCTGTCCAGTACCAGAAGGGGAATCTGCGAGCTGTATTTCAGTTCACTGCTTTGTTCGATCTGCTGTTTCAGCAACGGGTCCAGATCGTTTCTGGTGCTCAGAGCCTGAAAAGTATAGGTGCTTCGGAACCGGGTCATATTGTCATAACGTGTCCGCATGGCAAAACCGGTGGCGAGGGCAGTAACGGAGCAGAGCATCAGAATGCAGACCATGGCGTAGGTCCGGTAATTTTTCCGGATACGGAACACCATATTGTTCATCCACAGGCTGCGTTCTTTGCAGTAAAGAATTTTTTTGTGTTTAACCAGATTCTGAAAGATAAAGGGAATCAGACCGCCGAACAGCAGATAGGTTCCTGCAATGACCAGAACCACTGCGATCAGAACATTGCCCATAACCTCCTGGCCGCCATCCTTTACCGCCATGTAATATCCGGCGCAGGTTACTGCCACGCCAAGCAGTGTCTTTATTATAAGCATGGAGGATTTCCAGTGTACAAATTCATTTTTACGGGAAGCGGATACCATTTCCAGAACGCTGCTTCGAATGATATTGATGTATCCCTTCAGGACAAAGAGCAGGTAAATAATCAGATAAACGACGGCTGCGAACAGAACCGGCTGCCAGGTGATCCGGAAATTAATGTCCACCGCAATGTCGGAGAGCGCCAGCAGAACCATTTGAAACAGCCAGGAAGTGATCAGACCGGTGACTATGCCTGCAGCGAGAGCGGAGAGACCGATCAGAGTGGTTTCAATGGCGTAAAGTTTCCCGATCTTCTGATTGGTCAGGCCCATGAAAATATAGATGCCGATTTCCTTTTTGCGTCCTGTCAGGAACACATTGGTGGAATACCAGATAAAGAAAAACATGAAGCAGATCAACACGATGGAAATCACCTGGATCAGAATGTTGATGTATTCTTTATTACGTTGTCCCAGAACACTGAAGGTGTCAGAATAAATCAGATTCTGGAAATTCAGAAACACAAGAATTGTAAATGCCAGGGAAATAATCAGTGACAGATAATTCCGGAAGCTGCTTTTGAAATTCAGAAACGCCAGTCGCATCATACTCATGAGAAATCACCTCCCATGGAAGTCTGCATTTCGATAATCCGGTCATAAAATTCCTTCCGGTCGGTGCCCCGGCTCAGTCTGCACCGGATCAGCCCGTCACTCAGGAGATAGACATCTTTTGCATAGGAAGCACAAAACGGATCGTGGGTTACCATGAGAATGGTGCCGTGTCTGCTTTCGTTAACCATCCGCAGACATTCCAGCATATCCCGGCCTGATCTGGAATCGAGAGCTCCGGTAGGTTCATCAGCGAAAATGATCTCCGGCTCAGTGATCAGAGCCCGGCAGGCAGCTCCCCGCTGCTTCTGGCCGCCGGACAGCTGCCAGGGATATTTTTTCAGATGTTCCTTTAATCCAAACAATTCACTTAATTCTTCCGTTTTCCGGATGCAGATGTCTGCAGAAACTCCGTTTAAAGACAGGGGCAGGGCGATATTATCCTGCAGTGTCATGGTATCCAGCAGATTGTAATCCTGAAAGATGAAACCGATTTTATCCCGGCGCAGTTTTGATAATTCTTTATTGGAAATCCGGGTGATATCTTTACCGTCCAGCATGACGGTGCCCTGGGTGGGCTTGTCGATGGTGGACAGGATATTCAGCAGGGTTGTTTTCCCCGAACCGCTGGGGCCCATGATAGCGATAAAATCATTTTCACAGATGGTCAGATCAATCCCTTTCAGAACTTTTGTCTGGAAACCTCCGGCACCGTAATTTTTTATGAGATTTCTGATTTCAACTACTTTTTTCTCATGCATATTGATTTTCCTCCCTTTTATAATGAAAGCATCGCAAAATGTTCGTTCCCGGCATGGGTGCGGGGATCAATGCCTTCTGAATCAAGTATAGAAAATCAGTGCGGAAAAATCCTTACATCTGTGTTACAAAGCGGTGGACAATCTTACATTTTCTGTAAGGTTGGATGTAAGATGACAGAAAATGCAAAATTGCATACAGGTTTACGGTTCCTGTAAAATTGGATGAAAGAAATCCCGGTTGTCCCGGAATAGAATGGTGAACCGGGTGAAACTGCCATACTCGCTTTCTGCAAGGATTTCATGCCCCAGCTTTTCTATAATAAGAGATACCATATAAAGCCCCATGCCGGTGGATTTGTGCTGTCCGTTGTGGCGGTTGCTTCCGGTGAATCCTTTTTCAAAAATTCTGCGGAGATCGCTGTCCAGGATTCCTTCTCCATTGTCCTCTACGGTCAGAAAGATACATCCGTTCCGTTGTCCGCTTTGGATTTTCAGAACCGGATTTTCGGTATCGCCGGCATATTTAATGGAATTGGCGAGCAGCTGGTCAAGTATGTAGACGAGCCACTCCTTGTCGGAATAGACGGTCAGCGGTTCCAACTGAAGCACCGGTCGAAAATGATTCTGGATCAGGAAAAAGCGGTTGTTCTGTACGGAGGTCCGCACTGCATCCGAAAGATTTACCGGCCGGATCTGAACATCCAGGAGGCTGCTCTGAAGCCTGCAGCCCAGCAGCGCGGAATTGACCTGCTGGTTGATGCGTTCCAGCTGTTCTTTCATGGAATTTCGAAGCTGCGGATCTTTGATTTTTTCATCGATCAGCAGTGCAGCTGCCAGAGGAATCTTGACTTCATGACACCATCTGGCAATATAATCCTGCAGATCACAGTTCTGATCAAACTGCTCCTGCAACTGCTTCTCCAGAATCTGTACGTCGTGCTCTGCAATTTCCAGATCATCAAATGGATGGAAATCCCTTTCCCTGCAGATCAGTCCCTTCGATTGCAGAAGCTCCTGCTTCCGGATTTGCTGCCTGTGCCGTTTCCGGAAATCTGCGGCAAAGGCAAGCAGGATACAAAGGAGAAGCAGAAAATCAAAGTAAAGCAGATAGGCAAAGTTACGGTCATGGAGAAAAAAGATAAAGTAAAGATTAAAAAACACCAGCATCAGCAGACACAGAAAGAGCCAGTGCCAGCCTGAATTTCCCTGATTTGTTTTTTCGGATTTATTCAATAAAATAGCCCAGTCCTTTCTTTGTATGTATGATTTCCTGTCCGCAGGCGGATTTCAGTTTGCTGCGAAGCCGGCTGATCAGCGTTGTCAGTGTTCCATCAGATACATATTCGTCGGTGCTCCACAATTCCAGCATTAAATCTTCTCGTGATACGACTTCAGGCCGTGAATCCATCAGCCTGGAAAAGATTTTTTTCTCGGAGCGGGTGAGTTCCAGTTCCTTATCGCGCAGGAGAAGGGAAGCGGAGTCCGGTTCAAAACAAAGTTCCGGATTCAGATAAAGCCGGTCTCTGACCCGGTACTGATAGGTGCGGCGCAGGATTGCTTCAATTTTGGCCCGCAGCAGCTCCAGATGAAACGGTTTTTCTACATAATCATCGCCGCCCTGGGCAATTCCCATGATTTTGTCCCTGTCATCGCTGCGGCTGCTGATGAAAATAATGGGGACATCGGAAATTTCGCGGATTCTGCTGCACCAGTAAAATCCGTCGTAACAGGGAAGATTGATATCCATCAGAACCAGTTGAGGATGGCTGGTGGAAAAATCGGAAAGAATCTGATCAAAATGGCGGGCGCGGTCTGCGTGATAGCCCCACCGCTGAAGGAATTCCTGAATTTCACAGGAAAGAGCTTTATCATCTTCGACAATCAGTATGCTGATTCTGGTATGCATTTCAATACCTCCTGCAGGATAAGATATGAGCAATTGTACCACATGGAAGAGGGGAAAAACAGGGGATTATGGAAAATAATCGGGAAGCGAAACTACGAAAATTCAAATCTGTGCAACAGGGTTGTTTCACGAAGAAAATTTAAGTTAGCTGAAAAGCTTGAAAAGACTG
>JBJELO010000268.1:0-1520 GCA_051879195.1 Lachnospiraceae bacterium | reverse complement strand
GCAACAGGTATGGTATTCCCTACAGCCACCAGCTGAACCACCCCCGCATGCTGAATACAGTCCAGAATCGTATTCAGCTGTTTTTCATCGATCAGAGATATGGTCTGTTTCAGTTCCTCCATCTTATTGGCCAGAATATTCTGGAGAGACTGACCGATATTATCCCGGGAAATATGATTGGAAACCGGCGTATTGGAATCTCCTTCCACAATTTCCCGGGCCAGACTGATCTTCAGATGATGAAATCCGTCCACCTCACACTTTTTGCAGAACCGGGAAATAGTAGCCACGCTGGTACCGCTTGCCTCCGCCAGTTCACCGATGGTCATATTCACCACTTCCTCACGGTGCTGCATAATGTAATTCGCTATCTTTTTCTCCTGTTCAAAAAATGAATCGTATAATATATTAATTGTATCCATAACGGATTGCTGTTTTTCCATGAATAACCTCCATACAGTTCTAAGTTCCTCCTTATGAATTCTCACTCATGTGTATAAGTATATCACACGTTATACAGATTGAACAGCGCTCAAAATCTTTCCCTTCCGCTTTGTTTTATTCCTCACCACACAAACCGGCCCTTTATCTTTTGTGCATTTTTACAGTATTTCTACAAAAACTCTATTCATTTATGGACATTTTTGCAATACTGTGGTATATTTTTCCTACCGACCGGTTAATGCGGTCACAGTCGCCAGAGAACAAGCATACGAAGGAAAAGTGAAAAGATGTACCACGAAGCTTTAGAACGATTAAAAAAAGGTAATGAATACTATGTAACTCACTCCTGCAATCCGTCCGTTTTAGATGACGCCAGACGACTTGACCTTACAAAGAACGGCCAGAAACCCTACGCGGTCATCGTCACCTGCGGCGATTCCAGAGTACCTCCGGAGCATATCTTCTCCGCCGGTCTGGGAGATCTGTTTGTTATCCGCAACGCAGGCAATGTAATCGGCATCAATGAATCCGGTTCTGCAGAATATGCAGCAGACCACCTGGGAACTCCTCTCATTGTTGTAATGGGACATACCCACTGCGGTGCTGTCCATGCAACACTGGAAGGCGGCGGCCACGGCAGCGTTCGTTTCATCACCGATGAGATCCGCTGGGCGATCAAAAATGAACATGATCCCAGAAAGTGCGAGTGGCTCAATGCAGAAAACAGCGTACAGAGGCTGCTGGAAAACCCGGTTCTCAGAGAACTGAAGGACCAGGGCAAACTGGAAATCCTTCCCGCAGTCTACGACATCGAAACCGGAAAGGTTACTTTCGCTTAATATCCATTTTGCATAACATCCCGAAAAGAAAGCACCGGCCTTACAAAAGGTCCGATGCTTTCTTTCGCTGTATGGACAATGCTGTTCATTCTGTGATAAACTGTAAAGCAGATCACAGCTGCATACAGCTGCACAAATGACGAAGGAGTACTTTTTATCATGTCCCATATGGATTTTTTTAATAATCTATAGTTCCGCAAATATTTTAGACTTACATTTTGATATAAGCACCTTGAA
>JBJELO010000267.1:0-27957 GCA_051879195.1 Lachnospiraceae bacterium | reverse complement strand
CTCCGTCTGCATTGATGGTAACCACCCGAAGCGGCAGTTTTCTGCCGCTTTTTTTTGCGGCTGCTTCGATTGCCGTTTTGACAGCCCGTTCCATGCCGCCGCAGCAGGGTACATGCATACGGGTGAGAATGATATCCTGAATGGGATTAGACTGGAAAATGGCAGTCAGTTTTTCGCTGTAATCGACGGCATCCAATTTGGGACAGCCCACCAGAACTACGCGTCCTTTCATAAATTCGTTATGGAAATTGCCGTGTGCATATGCGCAGCAGTCGGCAGCCACCAGAATATGAGCATTTTCGTAGATGGGAGATGAAACCGGAAGAAGACGGATCTGTACCGGCCACTGGGTCAGCTTGCTTTTTACAGATGCCATGGCTTCCATGTGGGCTTTTACTGCCTTTTCATCGTAGGCGGCAGCTTCCCGCTCCAGAAAAGAGATGGCGTCTGCCGGACATGCAGGCAGGCAGTCTCCCATACCGTCACAATAATCATCACGCAGAAGAACTGCTTTCCCGTCCACCATGCCGATTGCGCCTTCGTGGCAGGCTTTTGCGCAGGCCCCGCATCCATTGCATTTTTCCCTGTCAATCTGTACAATTTTACGAATCATGAAAAACCTCCTTCATTTGCAACTGTTCAGAGCCAGGCAGTGTTTTGAGGCTGGCTCTGAACAGTTACCATTATTTCAAGTCAGAACAGTAATTTCTTGAATTTACAATGTAAATATACTATAATTTTTACATGAAAACAGTGGTAATTGCAACTGTATCATGGAAAATGGAGGAATAAATGGGTTATGGATGCCAGATACCGTATTTTATATGAAACAGGTTTGTTCGGCGGAATTGGAGAAGAAGATCTTACCTCCATGCTTGCATGTCTTCACACCAGGGAAGTGCATTATCGGAAGGGGGAACTGATTTTTCAGGAAGGCGATGTGATTCAGGAGGCCGGCATTGTGCTGTCAGGGAAGGTTCATATCGTACAGGATGATTTCTGGGGGAATCGTCATATTGTATCAGCAGTACCGGCGGGCAGCATATTCGGAGAAGCTTATGCCTGTCTGGGAAATGAAAAACTCAGAGTTGATGTCCGGGCAGAGACAGATTGTCACATTCTGTTTCTGAATCTGCAGAAAGCCATGCATGTCTGTAAGAATACATGTCCCTTTCACCAGAGGCTGGTAAAAAATATTCTGTATGCCATAGCAGGAAAGAATCTGAATCTGGCTACAAAGATTCAGCATACCTCCAGACGCAGTATCCGGGAGAAGGTTTTATCGTATTTGTCTGAGGAATCCAGAAAAAATGGAAGCAGCTATTTTACGGTCCCGTTTACCAGACAGCAGATGGCGGATTTTCTGGCTGTGGACAGAAGTGCTCTATCTAAGGAGCTGTCCAGAATGCAGCAGGACGGGCTGATTGAATTTGAGCGGAATCAGTTTCATCTGAAGCTGGGGAAATGATTTTTACAGGTATCGAATTTTAAGGGAGAGGTGTCAGGAAGGAGTCAGATGAGTCAGGATTACAGAGAATGCCGGCAGCACGGGACGCAGCAGTTTCCGTGTGCCTATTATAATGCAAAAAAATGCGGAAAGATGCCCGGCGATTTTTTTGAGGTAAAGCACCACTGGCATGAAGAAATAGAATTGATGTTTCTGCTCAGGGGCAGTTTTTATGTGGAAATCAATATGCAGCAGTATCAGCTGGAGGCTCCCTGTATCTGCGTAATCAGCAGCGGAGAGCTTCATTCACTGAAAAGTCTGACAAAAGATTATGCGGAAAGTGCGATTGTTTTTCATCCGCGTCTGCTGGCTTTTCAGGAACAGGATCAGATGCAGGAGAAGATCATCAATGAACTGATAGAGCATCAGCTGCAGCTTCCCCGGCTGATCAGTCCGAAGGATTCCGTATGGCAGGAAGTGGTGCGGGAGTATGAAGCCATGGAACAGACTTTTCTGCGGGAAGCCAGAACCAGAGGATCGGACCAGTATCTGGCAGACACAGCCGGCAGTCAGCTGATCATCAAAGCATCCCTGCTTAAGATTCTGGCCGGCCTGCAGACGGAGGATCTTCTTCAGGTCTGTGAACCGAGGGAAAATGTGCAGGTGGCCTATATCAAGACGGCACTTTCATATTTTCATGAGCACTACCGGGAGAAAGTCTATATCCGTGATCTGGCCTCCTGTGCCGGACTGAACGAGCAGTATTTCTGCCGGCTGTTCCGCCGGGTCATCCGCATGTCGCCGGTGGAATATATGAACAGCTACCGCATGAAAAAAGCGGTTGCCCTTCTGGAGCGGACCGATCTGTCAGTAACGGAAGTGGCTTACGAATGCGGATTTCACGATATGGGTGGGTTTATCAGGGAGTTTAAAAAGATGACGGAAACCACGCCTCTGCAGTATCGGAAAAAGTTTCGTATGCGCAGTTGAAACAGAAGGCGGCAGATGTCATAATAACATAATTTTCAATCAGATTACGGCAAGAAATCGGGGCGGAATGCAGGTATACTGGAACTACCGAAACGATTGAAGACGAATACTCAGGAGGTTTATATATATGGAAAGAAAATGGTGGCATGAGAAAGTAGCGTATCAGATTTATCCCAAGAGTTTTTACGATTCCAACGGAGACGGTATCGGTGATATTCCCGGTATCATCAGCAAACTGGATTATCTGAAAGACCTGGGTGTGGACATCATCTGGTTGTCCCCCTGCTTCTGCTCTCCGCTGGCGGATCAGGGATACGATATTTCCGATTATTATAACATTGATCCCAGATTCGGTTCCATCGAAGATATCGACCGGCTTCTGGAGGAAGCGAAAAAACGCGACATGTACATTCTGATGGACCTGGTTGTAAATCACTGCTCCGACGAGCATGAGTGGTTTGTAAAAGCATGTGAGGATCCGCAGGGAGAATACGGCAAATTTTTCTATTTTGAGAAAGGCAGAGAAGATGGCAGTGTTCCCAACAACTGGCGATCCTACTTCGGCGGAAGCGTATGGGACAGGATTCCCGGACATGAAGATGAAAACCTGTACTATCTTCATATGTTCCACAAAAAGCAGCCCGATCTGAACTGGGAGAATCCGAAGCTTCGCGAAGAAGTTTACAAAATGATCAACTGGTGGCTGGACAAGGGGCTGGCGGGATTCCGCATTGATGCCATCATCAATATTAAGAAGGCACTTCCCTTTGAAAACTACAGTTATCCGGCAGACCGGCCTGACGGCATGGTCATGCCTCAGCGCATGCTGCAGGATGCAGAAGGAATCGGAGAATTCCTCGGTGAGATGCACCGCCGCACCTTCAAGCTCCATGATGCCTTTTCTGTTGGGGAAGTATTCAATGTGGAGGATGAAGATCTACCTGAATTTATCGGTGATGACGGATATTTTTCATCCATGTTTGATTTTAATGAGACCATTTTCGGAAGCAGTATCAACGGCTGGTACGATGCGAAGGTAATCACACCCGATGACTACAAGCGCTGCTGCTTTGAAAGTCAGGAACAGATGGGCGATTTCGGTTACTTCTCCAATATTATTGAGAATCATGATGAGCCCCGCGGTGTCAGCCGCTACATTCCCGAAGGCGAATGTACACCCCGCTCCAAAAAGCTGCTGGGAGCCATGAACTTTATGCTGAAGGGCCTGCCTTTCATTTATCAGGGGCAGGAAATCGGTATGGAAAATGTGGTTCTGAAAAGCATCGATCAGGTGGATGATATTTCCACACTGGATGAATATCAGGTAGCGAGAAATGCAGGCCTTTCCGATGAGGAGGCTTTAAAAGCTGTGAACCGTTTCAGCCGTGACAATGCCCGCACTCCCATGCAGTGGAATGCAGAGGACAACGCCGGATTTACGAAGGGAACACCCTGGCTGTATGTCAATCCCAATTATACGGAGATCAATGTGGAGAAGGAGCAGAACGATGCCGACAGTGTACTGAACTGGTACAAGGCCATGATTTCTTTGCGTAAGAATCCGCAGTACAAGGAAACGGTTGTGTACGGTACAACAGTTCCCGTACTGGAAGATGTACATAATATTATGGCATATTACAGAAAGAGCGAGGGTCAGACGCTGCTGGTAATCGGCAATTATCAGCCCCAGGCGCAGACAGTGGAGCTGCCCTGCACCATCAAAAAGGTTCTGCTGGATAACACGAAAGCAGAGCAGAGCGGCGATATGGAACTGCCCGCAGTAAAAGACGGAAAACTGACTCTGGAAGGCTATCAGGCAATTGTAGCTGTTGTGGAATAACACATAGAATAACATAAGGAGGAAAAGGAAATGGATAAGAAATGGTGGAAAGAAAGCGTTGTATATCAGATTTATCCCCGCAGTTTCTGCGACAGCAACGGAGATGGTATCGGCGATCTGAACGGTATTACCAGCAAGATGGATTACCTGCAGGAACTGGGTATCGATGTGATCTGGCTGTCACCGGTTTATCAGTCACCCAATGCGGACAATGGCTATGATATCAGCGACTATCAGGCAATTATGGAAGAGCTCGGTACTATGGAAGATTATGACCGCATGCTGAAGAGTGCCCATGATCACGGCATCAAAATTGTCATGGATCTGGTTGTAAACCATACCTCCGATGAACATGAATGGTTTATTGAAAGCCGTAAATCCAAAGACAACCCCAAACGTGACTACTATATCTGGCGTGAAGCAAAAGACGGACACGAGCCCAACAACTGGGGTTCCTGCTTCAGTGGTTCCGCATGGAAATATGACGAAACGACTGATATGTACTACCTGCATATGTTTGCGGAAAAGCAGCCTGATCTGAACTGGGAAAATCCCGTTGTGCGCGATGAGGTATTCAGGATGATGACCTGGTGGTGTGACAAGGGAATTGATGGCTTCCGGATGGATGTAATCAGTATGATTTCCAAAGCAGAAGGCCTGCCCGACGGCAAAAAGGGAGAAGGTGAGCTGTACGGAGATTATGTACCTTACGTATGCAACGGCCCTCATGTGCATGAATATCTGCAGGAGATGAATCAGAAGGTTCTTTCCCGCTACGATCTTCTGACAGTGGGCGAGTGCGCCGGCGTTACTCTGGAAGAGGCGAAGAAATATGCCAACAGCCAGGGAACCGAGCTGAATATGGTTTTCCAGTTTGAGCATATGGATCTGGACTCCGATGAGAACTGCAAATGGACTGATAAAAAGGTTCCGCTGCCGGCTCTGAAGGAAATCATGAATAAATGGCAGACCGGTCTGGAGGGCTGCGCATGGAACTCTCTGTACTGGTGTAATCACGATCAGCCCCGTATGCTGTCCCGTATGGGCAATGACAGCGATGAATACCGTGAGCTGTCCGCGAAGATGCTGGCTACCACCCTTCACATGATGCAGGGTACTCCCTATGTTTATCAGGGTGAAGAACTGGGTATGACCAATGTTCCCTTCAGAAACATGGACGATATCCGTGATATTGAAAGTATCAATGCATTTAAGGAACTGACCGAAGCAGGCATCTTTGATGAGGAAACCATGTTCCGCTATATCTGCTACAAAGGACGTGACAATTCCCGTACTCCCGTACAGTGGGATGACAGCGAGAACGCCGGATTTACCATCGGTACTCCCTGGATCATGGTGAACCCCAACTACACAAAGATCAACGCAAAGGAACAGGTTTCCCGCCCTGATTCCGTATTCAATTATTATAAAAAGCTGATCGCTCTGCGCCATACGGAAGATGTCATCGTATACGGCGCGTTTGAACTGCTGATGCCTGACGATGAAAAGGTATTTGCCTACACAAGAACACTGGATGGTACCCGCCTGTTTGTAGCATGCAATTACAGTCAGGATACAGTCTCTGTGGAAGTGCCCGCAGACTTTGCAGGCCGGAAGGCAGAACTGCTCATTTCCAACTACGGAGAGCAGGGTGAAACACCTGCAGCTGTTTTACGGCCCTATGAAGCAGTTGTATGGAAAATAAGCAAATAATCATGCATTTTTTGTAAGTTTTGTATTGACAATGAAAAAAGCAGATAGTATGATTCTCAGTAGTGCTAAAATGTCCCTGCTGTATACTGTCTGCTTTTTTTGCAGCTGCCCGGAACGGATTACATTTACAGGGTCGGTTTCCGGTATGGTCTTTTCTGTCATAGGGAGAGGAGCGGGCTGTGTATCCCGCAGAGGCGAAGTGACACTAATAGATAGGAGGATATGAAAATGAAAATGTTCAAAAAGGTATTAAGCCTGGTGCTTGCCGGTGCCATGGTATTATCTCTGGCAGCATGCGGCGGCAGTGGTGACAGTGGTTCATCAGACGGCGGCGATGCAGCTGAAACTTTCAAGATCGGTTCCATCGGACCTGCAACAGGTGCGTATGCAATTTATGGTCTGGGTGTAAAGAACGGTGCACAGATCGCTGTTGATGAGATCAACGAAGCCGGCGGTATCAACGGCTACAAGGTTGAATTCAAGTTTGAAGATGATGAAGTGGATAACGAAAAATCCGTTAATGCTTACAATACATTAAAGGACTGGGGTATGCAGATTCTGGCTGGTACCGTTACCAGTGGATGCTGTACAGCAGTAGGTGCTGAAACAGCCAACGACAATATGTTCCAGATTACTCCCTCCGGTTCTTCTACTGACTGTATCGACGGCAGAGACAATGTATTCCAGGTCTGCTTTACCGACCCGAACCAGGGTATTGCATCTGCACAGTACATCGGTGAACATGCTCTGGCAACAAAGGTTGCAGCAATCTACGACAGCTCAGATGTATACTCATCCGGTATCTATGCAAAATTCAAAGAAGAAGCTGCCAATCAGCCTTTCGAAATCGTAGCAGAAGGCTCTTTCACAGGCGACAACAAGACAGACTTCTCCGTACAGCTGCAGCAGGCTAAGGATGCAGGTGCTGAACTGGTATTCCTTCCCATTTACTATCAGGAAGCTGCTCTGATTCTGGCTCAGGCAGACGGCATGGGTTATGATCCCACATTCTTCGGATGTGATGGTATGGACGGTATCCTCGGTGTTGAAAACTTCGATACTTCTCTGGCAGAAGGTCTGATGCTGCTGACACCTTTCGCAGCAGATGCAGAAGATGAGCTGACTCAGAAATTCGTTGAAACATACAAGAAGAACAACAATGACGAAACTCCCAACCAGTTCGCAGCAGATGCTTACGATGCAATTTATGCAATCAAGGCAGCAATCGAAGAGGCTGATGTAAAACCTTCTGACAGCGTTTCCGATATCTGTGATGCCATGAAAGCTGCTATGGTTAAGATCAATGTAAAGGGTCTGACCAGTGATGAAGGCGGTATGACATGGTCAGAAACCGGTGAAGTTTCCAAAGCCCCCAAGGCTGTTGTAATCCAGGATGGCAAGTACGTTTCTGCACAGTAAGTGTCTGAACAGTTTCTGAAAACTGCATTGTATGGACTGCATTGTTTTCGGATATGCATGAAACTGATATAAGCTTAATTGGCCAGAGAGGGCAGTACCGGGTATTGCCCTCTCTTTTAAATTTACTGGTGTTTTTAAATTGTGTTAGTATATTCGCATTGGATAAAGCGCTGCCTGGGGCAGCTCTTTATCCAATGCGAAATGGAGGAAAACAACATGATGAGCTTTATTAATTATCTGATCAGCGGTATCAGCCTGGGCAGTATTTATGCAATCATCGCTCTCGGCTATACCATGGTTTACGGTATTGCCAAGATGCTGAACTTTGCTCACGGCGATGTTATCATGGTCGGTGCGTTTACCGTTTATACGGTATCCAGTACGCTGGGGATGAATCCTGTTGTGGGAGTGATCCTTTCCGTTATCGTATGTACCGTTCTTGGTATGCTGATCGAGCGTGTCGCCTATAAACCCCTGCGCGGGGCATCATCGCCTCTTGCCGTACTGATTACAGCAATCGGTGTCAGCTATCTGCTGCAGAATCTGGCACTTCTGATTTTCGGTGCCAATTCCAAGTCATTTGCTTCTGTTATTTCATGGAAGGGAATTTCTCTGGCGGACGGGAAACTGAAGATTTCCGGTGTAACCATCGTAACGATCGCTGCCTGTATTGTAATCATGGTGGCACTGACGACCTTTATCAATCATTCCAAAGCAGGTCAGGCCATGCTGGCGGTTTCCGAGGATAAAGGCGCAGCACAGCTGATGGGTATCAATGTCAACGGCACGATTGCGCTGACTTTTGCTATCGGTTCCGGTCTGGCGGCAATTGCAGGTGTTCTGCTCTGTTCCGCTTATCCGACTCTGTCACCCTACACCGGTGCCATGCCCGGTATTAAGGCTTTCGTGGCAGCTGTATTCGGAGGAATCGGTTCCATCCCCGGAGCCATGATCGGCGGTATCCTGCTGGGTATCATTGAGATCCTGAGCAAGGCGTACATTTCACAGCAGCTGTCCGATGCCATCGTATTTGCCGTACTTATCATTGTGCTTCTGGTAAAACCCACCGGTATTCTGGGCAAGAATATTCAGGAAAAGGTTTAAGGAGGTGCATGGTATGTCAAAGAGAAAAATTGATCTGAAAAAACTTCTGAAGGGTGATTTTTCCACCTATCTGATGGTTATCGTATTTTATATCATTCTGCAGACCATGTCGGCAACGGGAGGTCTTTCCAGTCTGTTCAAAGGGATGCTGGTGCCTCTGTGCATCTATTCCATTATGGCTGTGTCCCTGAACCTGACGGTTGGTATCATGGGTGAGCTGAGTCTGGGCCATGCCGGCTTCATGTGCGTGGGTGCTTTTGCGGGAGCTACCTTTTCCCAGCTGACGCGGGATGCCATTTCCGCTGATCTGCTCCGCTTTATTCTGGCAATTCTGGTTGGTGCGGCAGCAGCAGCTCTGTTCGGTTTTATCATTGGTATTCCCGTTCTTCGTCTGAAGGGTGACTACCTGGCAATCGTAACGCTGGCATTCGGTGAGATTATTAAAAATGTCATCAATGTTATTTACCTTGGTGTGGATGAAAAAGGTCTGCATCTGTCCATGAAGGATGAGGCTGCTCTGAATCTGTCCGAGAACGGCAGAGTTATCATTAAAGGTGCCCAGGGTATCACGGGAACTCCCAAGAATTCTACTTTCACAATCGGTATCATTCTGCTTCTGATCACTCTGGTTATCGTACTGAATCTGATGCATTCCCGCTCCGGCCGTGCCATCATGGCCATCCGTGACAACCGTATCGCTGCGGAATCCATCGGTATCAGCATTACAAAGTATAAAATGATGGCTTTCGTTGTCTCTGCTTCACTGGCAGGTGTTGCAGGTGTGCTGTATTCCCACAATCTGAGTTCGCTGCTGGCTCAGCCCAAGAACTTTGGTTATAATATGTCGATTATGATTCTGGTTTATGTGGTATTGGGCGGTATCGGCAATATGCGCGGTTCCATTATCGCGGCAATGCTTCTGACTGCTCTGCCGGAGCTGCTCCGCGGATTCAGCGATTACCGTATGCTGGTATACGCAATCGTACTGATTCTGATGATGCTCTTCAACTGGGCACCGGCCTGCCTGGAATTCAGAGAGAGACATTCCCTGAAGACTATGTTTGCCGGAAAGAAAGCAAAGGAGGTACAGTAAATTATGGCTTTATTGGAAGTGAAAAATCTGACCATCTCCTTTGGCGGTCTGAAAGCAGTTGACAATTTCTCCGTATCCATCGAAAAGGGACAGCTTTACGGTCTGATCGGTCCCAACGGTGCCGGCAAAACCACGGTATTTAACCTTTTGACCGGAGTTTACAAGCCCGACAGCGGTTCGGTGGAACTGGACGGACACAATATTACAGGAAAAAGTACCATCGAAATCAACCATGCAGGCGTTGCCCGTACCTTCCAGAACATCCGTCTGTTCAAAGATCTGAGTGTGCTGGACAACGTAAAAGCAGGTCTGCACAATGAATTCAGATACAGTACTGTGGCCGGTATTCTGCGTCTGCCTTCCTACTGGAAAGTGGAAAAACAGATGGACGAACGTGCCATGGAGCTGCTGAAGGTGTTTGATCTGGATCAGGAAGCCGCTACGCTGGCGTCCAATCTGCCTTATGGTAAGCAGAGAAAACTGGAAATCGCCAGAGCACTGGCAACCGATCCGAAGCTTCTGCTCCTGGATGAGCCGGCTGCCGGCATGAATCCCAATGAGACGGCAGAACTGATGGATACCATCCGGTTTGTACGCGATCATTTTGATATGACCATTCTGCTGATCGAGCATGATATGAAACTGGTTTCCGGTATCTGTGAGAAACTGACAGTATTGAACTTCGGTGCCATTCTGGCCTGCGGCGACACATCCGCAGTCCTGAACAATCCGGAAGTTATCAAGGCATATCTGGGTGAATAGGAGGAACATATCATGGCAATGTTGGAAATCAGGGATTTACAGGTTTATTATGGTATGATCCAGGCTATCAAGGGCATTTCACTGGACGTAAATCAGGGAGAGGTTATTGCCCTGATCGGTGCCAATGGCGCCGGCAAGACGACAACGCTGCACACTATCACCGGTCTGTTGAAACCCAAGACCGGTACCATTACATTTAATGGTGAGAATATCACAAAAGCGGCAGCACACAAAATCGTTTCCATGGGAATGGCCCACGTTCCGGAGGGGCGCCGCGTATTCGCGGAACTGTCCGTTCTGCAGAACCTGAAGCTGGGTGCCTATACCCGAAGCAACAAGGATGAAATTGAAGAATCCCTTGCGAATGTATACAAACGATTCCCCCGTCTGGAGGAACGTAAAAATCAGATAGCGGGAACTTTGTCAGGCGGTGAACAGCAGATGCTGGCCATGGGCCGTGCACTGATGTCAAAGCCCAAGATTATTCTCATGGATGAGCCTTCCATGGGTCTGTCTCCCATCTTTGTAAATGAAATCTTCAGCATCATCCAGGATGTAAGCGCTGATGGTGTAACCGTTCTTCTGGTGGAGCAGAATGCAAAGAAAGCCCTTTCCATCGCGGATCGTGCTTACGTACTGGAGACCGGTAAGATCGTACTGGAGGGAGATGCAAAAGAACTGATGAATAACGACTCTATTAAAAAAGCATATCTGGGAGAATAATTTACCGGAGGTTGTTTGGGGTTAGTTGATTCATGGGCAGCTGAACAGTTACAATTAAAACAGGAGCGGCAGCTTCTTCTGGCGGATGGATGTATTCACCGGGAGAGATGCCGCTCTTTTTGCATCTGTTCAGAATATATGTGTATTGTCTGCAGTTTTGTGGTAAAATAGGCAGTGAAGTGCTGTTATGCAGCGAAGTGCTGTCAGTAAGTGAAGCGTTATTGAGCAGCGAAAAGTTGTAGAAGAGGAAGGTAGTAATCAATGGAAAATGTGATAAATGATATGATATATGATGTGGTGATCGCCGGTTCCGGTCCTGCAGGTCTTGCGGCAGCTGTCTATGCATCAAGAGCTGAACTGAATGCTCTGGTGATCGAGAAAAATTATATGAGCGGCGGGCAGATCATCAACACCTATGAGGTGGACAATTATCCCGGTTTTCCCGGTATCAATGGTTTTGACCTTGCCATGAAATTTCACGAACATGCGATAAAACTCGGAGCCCGGTTTGTCACCGATGAGATTGTTTCTGTAAAAAAAGAGGACGGAATCTGGGTGCTGACCGGAAAAAATGTGATTTACAAGACACGCACGGTTCTGGCTGCCTGCGGTGCGCACCACAGAAAACTTGGAATTCCGGGGGAAGAGGAATTTGCCGGGAAGGGAGTCAGCTACTGTGCAACCTGCGATGGCGCTTTTTACCGTGACAGGACAACAGTCGTAATCGGCGGCGGTGATGTGGCGGTGGAAGACGCTGTTTTCCTTGCCCGCATGTGCAAAAAGGTTTATCTTGTTCACCGCAGGGATGAACTCCGGGCGGCCAGGAGCCTTCAAAAAAAACTGATGGAACTTCCCAATGTGGAAATTCTCTGGAATAAGGTGCCTGATGAAATCGTTGGTTCCGAAACAGTGGAGAAAATATATCTCAGCGATACGAAGAGCGGAGAACAGTTTGACTACGATGTGGACGGCGTATTTGTGGCAGTGGGAATTACCCCTGACAGTCAGGCATTTGCCGGTATTGCAGAAACGGATGAGCAGGGGTATCTGAAAGCAGGTGAGGATTGTACGACCTCAGCTGCCGGTCTGTTTGCCGCCGGAGATATCAGGACAAAACCGCTGCGCCAGATTCTCACGGCAGCAGCCGACGGAGCCAATGCAGTAACCTCTATAGAAAAGTATCTGAACGGATTTTCATAGAAAATTACGAATGCCTGCTGAATTTATTCAGGACAGTTCAGCCAAGGCTGAACTGTTACGTTCATTTGCTCTTATTGAAAAACATGCGTATGGACGATTGACAGTTGACATAGGGTTTGTTATACTTGATAAGATTGTATATATGACGAAAATATTACAGCGATTACAAAAAGTTAACATTTTTTTAAATATGAGCAAACTTTTTGTAACGCGAATTCATCTATATACTGTGAGCGGCAAAATTCAGAATATTGCAGGCGGCGGAAAACGTATTGATGGCATTCATATGATTTGGCTGCATGCAGAGAGAACTGAAGAGTGTCGTTGTGAAGACCAGATTGCTAGACAACTGAAGATATGGTTTATGTAGATGTTTGGAGGTAACAAATGACTAAGAGGAAAAAAGTGCTGGCAGCGACTCTGACTGCCGTACTGACCACTGCTAATACGATTCCTGTTCTGGCGTCGGGCAATGACACTACTTTATCAACAGATAGTGCAGTTGCCGGAATCGCATTCAATATCAGTACATATGTTGAGAATGCAAACAATGATAAAGGCGTGGCGGATGTTCTGAATGCTGCAACGAATGCAACAGAGGAAGAGACAGCATCAAAAGACACAAAAGCGACAAAGGAAACTGAAAAAGCAGCAGAGTCCGAAACTGAAAAAGACGCAGAAGATTCGAAAGACGCAAAAGAAGAAACCCAGAAGGAGACAGAAAAAGAAACCTCTCCTTATGAGAATATTGCAATTACCCAGGTTAACAATTACGTTAATATCAGAAAGAAACCCAATACGGAGAGCAAGATTCTGGGCAAGATTTATGACAATGCCGCAGCTACTATCCTGAAGACGGTTGATGGAGAAGACGGCAAGTGGTATTACATCAAATCCGGCAGTGTAAAGGGTTACATGAAGGCTGAGTACTTTGTAACCGGCGAAGATGCAGAAAAGATCGCCAAAAAGGTAGGCAATGTCCTTTGCAAAACAACCGCTACTACCTTAAGACTTCGTGAAAAGCCGAGTACAAAGAGTACAACGGTGGATCTGCTGGCAGAAGGTTCCGTATATTCCGTATTAAAAGAGAATGTTAAGGATGAAGACGGAAACAAATTTATCAAGGTTCTTGTCAGTGAAGGCGAGGATGGAGAGAACGATGTAAAAGGCTATATTTCGGCAGACTATGCGGATGTATATGTAGAGTTTGAAGAAGCGATTTCCATTGAAGAAGAAAAGGCAGAACTGGAACGTCAGGCTGAACTGAAGAGACAGGAGGAAGAAGCAGCGGCCGCTGCGGCAGCAGCTGAAGCTGCAGAGAAGTCTTCCGGCAGTTCCTCTTCGGGATCATCTTCTTCCGGAAGTTCAAGCAGTTCAAAGAGCAGTTCAAGCAGCTCAAAGAGCAGTTCGAGCAGTTCCGGCTCAGGCAGCAGCTCCGGAAGTTCCACAAAGAGTTCTTCCGGCGGAAGCGGTACCGGTGCAGCGATTGCAGCGAAAGCTCAGCAGTATGCAGGATGGCTGCCTTATGTATGGGGCGGTTCAAGCCTGAGTTCAGGTGCTGACTGTTCAGGATTTACCATGTCAATCTACGCTGCTTACGGCATCAGTCTTCCTCACAGTTCATCAGCACAGGCTGGCGGCGGACGTTCTATCAGCAGAAGCGAACTGCAGCCCGGTGACCTGGTATTCTACGGAAACGGCGGAATCAGCCATGTGGCAATTTATATCGGCGGCGGTCAGATCTGTCATGAAGCAAACTCACGTCGTGACTGCACCATCGATTCTATCGGATACTGTGGAACACCTGTTAAGTATGTTACATACACACACTGATAGATTGAATAATAGATTGAATACGTAAAAACAGTAAATCAGTTGTTTATGACCGGAACATTTCGTTGTTCCGGTCATTTTTTCCATATATATCTGGTGCATACAAAAAGGACACACCGCCTGCTGTCCTGTCCTGCAGCCGATGTGCCCCTGTTTATTCATGGTTTGGTCGGAATCAGAATTCCGGTTCAATCAATCCGTACGTACCGTTCTTTCTCTTGTAAACAACGTTGATTTCTTCTGATATAGCATTTCTGAATACGAAGAAGGTATGTCCCAGCAGTTCCATCTGCATGCATGCTTCTTCGGGATCCATGGGCTTTACAGCGAATTTCTTAGTACGTTCGATACGGATTTCCTCAGGTTCTTCAAAATCCTCTTCGATATAGGAATCTGCAAAATCACTGATGGAAACAGCTCCTTTATAGGAAGCTGTCAGTTTCGTTTTATACTTTCTCAGCTGACGTTCGATAATCTCCTCAACCAGATCAATGGAAACATACATGTCGCTGCTTTCCTGTTCGGAACGAATGATGTTTCCTTTCATGGGGATTGTAACTTCAATCTTCTGGCTGTCTTTTTCCACACTCAGCGTTACGTTGATCTGTGTGTCGGGACGGAAATACTTTTCCAGTTTCCCCAGCTTTTCTTCAATGGCATCCTTAAGACCCTCGGTCACGTCGATATTGCGCCCAACAATATTAAAACGCATAAAATCAGCTCCTTCGACTACGATATTTAACACAGCGCAGACTGTGTTATATGATGTTAAAAGCATGGCAGCAGCTCAGGTCCTGTGAAAGTCTGTCTGACTCTGAATACTGCAAAATGTCAGATAATCATCATAAAGTCTGATAATAGTATAACACATTTCCTGTAAAATTCAAGTAGGAACAATAAATTCACAGAAAATTTATAATATTTTCCGGTTTTGATTATAAAATATTGAAAAAGGAAAAAAAGATATCAATTACAGAAAATATTTTGCACGCAACTTTGAAGATTCTGTCGGGAAAACAGAAGAGGATGGCGGAAGATGGGGAGGCTTTTTCGAACAGGTGATTTGTCAATAGAACAGAGCGTTTTTTTGTGCGGAAAATCAATTTCATGGATATGTACAAAACAGATGTTTACAATTGACAGAAGATATCCACCCGAAGTTGTCCATAACTTTTTTGTGGACAATGTGGATAACTTCGTGAATAACTTGATTTTCAGCAAAAATCAGCGTGTCTTGCATGTGGATAAGTTCTGACGGGGATATACACAAAATGTGAATAATTAGTCCGGTGAGCCCGGTCAAAGCAAAAAAAGGCAAAAAAATTGTGCATTTTGCTTTTCAGGGAAGTGCAGAATGCAGAAGGATTTTTCTGCAGTAATCGTAAAATCTTTTCATGAGCAGCTGAATCTGGGAAAACCGGTTGAATTGTGCCCATTTAAGTGGTACAATCTAGTTTATGAATTTATTGGAGGTTCATAATGGGATTATTTACAAAAATTTTTGGTACCTACAGTGAACGGGAGCTTAAGCTGATAAATCCTGTTGTTAATAAAATAATAGCCCTGAAACCGCAGATGGAGTCTTTGTCAGACGAAGAACTCCGCGGAAAGACAGACGAGTTTAAAACACGTCTTGCAAAAGGAGAGACGCTGGATGATCTTCTGCCTGAAGCATTTGCCGTTGTCAGAGAAGCCGGACGCCGTGTACTTGGCATGGAGCATTATCCGGTGCAGCTGACAGGTGGTGTCATTCTTCATCAGGGGCGTATTGCCGAGATGAAGACAGGTGAAGGTAAAACTCTGGTTTCCACACTTCCGGCCTATCTGAATGCGCTGGAAGGCAGGGGCGTTCATATCGTAACGGTCAACGATTATCTGGCACAGCGAGATGCGGAGTGGATGGGACAGATTCACAGGTTTCTGGGCCTGACGGTCGGTGTGGTTCTCAACAGCATGAACAGTGATGAGCGCCGCGAAGCCTATGCCTGCGATATCACATATGTAACCAACAATGAACTTGGTTTTGATTATCTTCGTGACAATATGGTTCTTTATAAGAAGGATCTGGTGCTTCGTGATCTGAATTACGCTATCATTGATGAGGTGGACTCGGTTCTGATCGATGAAGCAAGAACACCTCTGATCATCAGCGGGCAGGGAAGCAAGTCTTCCGAGCTGTATGAGCAGTGTGACCGCCTGGCAAGGCAGCTGGTGCGCGGAACATTCCGTCCGGAACTGACCAAGATGGAGCTTCTGCTGAATGAAGATCCTGAGGCGGATGAAGATGGCGATTATGTTGTCAATGAAAAGGATAAGATCGTCACTCTGACAGCTGCAGGTATTAAAAGAGTGGAGCAGTTCTTCCGTATTGATAATCTGGCGGATCCGGAGAATCTGGAGAAGCAGCACAATATTATTCTTGCGCTGCGGGCGCATAATCTGATGCGTGAGGGTCATGATTACATTGTGAAGGATGACCAGGTTCTGATCATTGACGAATTTACGGGACGTATCATGCCCGGCCGTCGCTACTCGGATGGCCTGCATCAGGCAATCGAGGCGAAAGAAGGCGTTAAGATCAAACGTGAGAACAAGACGATTGCCACGATTACTTTCCAGAATTTCTTCAACAAATTTGCCAAGAAAGCCGGTATGACCGGTACAGCCATGACGGAGGCAAAAGAGTTCCAGGATATTTACGGTATGGATGTGGTGGAAGTGCCTACCAACAAGCCGGTTATCCGTATTGATAAGGAAGATGCGGTATTTACCACTCAGAAAGAGAAATACCGCGCAGTCGTCAACGAAGTTGTGAAAGCACATGAAAAAGGCCGCCCGGTTCTGGTTGGTACGACTTCCATCCAGAATACGGAGATGCTTCGCAAGATGATCAACGACAAGGGCATTCGTGATGTGGAAGTCCTCAATGCCAAGATGCATGAGCAGGAAGCACGGATCGTTGCCAATGCCGGTCTTCATGGTGCAATTACCATTGCAACCAATATGGCAGGCCGTGGTACCGATATCAAGCTGGATGATGAGGCGAGAGCAGCCGGCGGTCTGTTGATTCTGGGTACGGAGCGTCATGAGGCAAGGCGTATCGACAATCAGCTCCGCGGACGTTCCGGTCGTCAGGGTGATCCCGGTGAATCAAGATTCTTCATTTCACTGGAAGATGATCTGATGCGTCTGTTCGGTTCCGAGCGTATGATGGGCGTGTTCTCAAAGATTGCGGTGGAGGATGAGGAGATTACGCATAAATCACTTTCCGATGCCATCCGCAAGGCCCAGGAGAAGATTGAGCACAATCATTTTGGTATTCGTAAGAATCTGTTCGAGTATGATCAGGTTGACAATGAACAACGTGAGATTATTTACGCGGAACGCCGCAAGGTTCTGGATGGAGAGAACATGCGCGATGTGATTATCAACATGATTCAGGACATTATCGATCACACGGTGGATATGTGCATTTCCGACGAACAGGATCCGGAAGAGTGGAATATGGCTGAGCTTTCCGGTCTGATCAGACAGTGCATTCCGTTAAAGATTTCCTATAAAAAGGATGAACTGGAGAAGATGAATGCCGGTCAGCTGAAGCAGTCCCTGAAGGAACAGGCTGTGAAGCTTTATGAACTGAAGGAGTCCGAATATCCCACTGCCGAGATGATGCGGGAGGTGGAACGTATCATTCTGCTTCGTACCATCGACATCAAGTGGATGGATCATATTGATGATATGGTTCAGCTCCGTCAGGGCATCGGTCTGCAGTCCTATGGACAGAAGGATCCTCTGGTAGAGTACAAGATGGCCGCATTTGACATGTTTGAGGCTCTGACTGCTTCCATTCAGGAAGAGACGGTCCGCCGTATGTATGCGGTAACACCGAAGCGTCAGGAAGAACGCACTCAGGTGGTGAAAGTAACGGGAACCAACAAGGATGATTCAGCCGGTCCTAAAATCGTAAAGCGCTCAGGCAGAAAGGTTTACCCCAACGATCCCTGTCCCTGCGGTTCCGGTAAGAAATATAAACAGTGCTGCGGCAGAAAATAGGTCTGTCCGGTTCTGAATATTCATAAACTCAGTATGAAAGAGGTGATAAAATGGTTGAACTGGATCAGTTCAAATATACTCTGTCAACCCTTGACAAACCATTAATCGAAGTGAGGGATTCACTTTAACTTAGCAGCGAAAAAAGACAGAATTGTCGAGCTGGAAAAATATATGGAAGAGCCCGATTTCTGGCTGGATCCCGACAAATCCACAGAAATCGTTCAGGAGATGAAGGCACTGAAGGGCAGTGTCGAAGCCATTGAGAATCTGGAATCGCAGTATGAGGATATTCAGGTTCTGCTGGAGATGGGATACGAGGAGAACGATGCGTCTCTGATTCCCGAGATAGAGGAAGCGCTGAAGAAGTTTCAGGAGGAACTGGAGGAGCTGCGCATCAGCACGCTTCTTACCGGCGAATATGACCGGGACAATGCCATTCTGACGCTTCATGCAGGCGCAGGCGGTACAGAATCCTGTGACTGGGCAAGCATGCTGTATCGTATGTACTGCCGCTGGGCGGAACGCCATGGATTTTCCGTGGAGGTGCTGGATTTTCTGGACGGCGATGAGGCCGGCATCAAGTCGGTGACGATTCAGGTGAACGGTGAGAATGCATACGGTTATCTGCAGTCGGAGAAGGGCGTTCACCGTCTGGTGCGTATTTCTCCTTTCAATGCGGCCGGCAAGCGTCAGACATCGTTTGTATCCTGTGATGTTATGCCGGATATCAAGGAAGATATCGATATTGAGATCAATGATGACGATCTGAGAATCGACACATATCGTTCCAGCGGCGCCGGCGGCCAGCATATCAATAAGACTTCTTCCGCCATCCGCATCACGCATATACCTACCAATATTGTGGTGACCTGTCAGAATGAACGTTCACAGTTCCAGAACAAGGATAAGGCTATGCAGATGCTGAAGGCAAAGCTGCTTCTTCTGAAACAGCAGGAGAATGCGGAAAAGTTATCGGACATCCGCGGCGATATCAAGGATATTGCCTGGGGAAGTCAGATCCGTTCCTATGTCATGCAGCCCTACACCATGGTAAAGGATCACCGCACGGGATGTGAAAGCGGCAATGCGGATGCCGTACTTGACGGAGCACTGGATCCGTTTATCAGTGCATTTTTAAAATGGAAACAGAACGGCGGCAGCGAAGCCGGAGAATAAGACGATTCAGCCGGAAAGGAATCAGCCTGTATGGTTTAAAGGTTGGTTCCTTTTTCTTTGCGGGAAATGGATCGGATGATCCGGGCGGCAGGCCGATATTAAAAGATTGGATGGAGAAATGCGCAGGGTTTTGGTTGAAACCTGCCGGTAATTGTGATATAGTAAATGGGTGTCTGCACAGAGCATACATTTGTACATTGTACACGGAGATTTCTTGTATATAATTTGGGAAACAACAGGTATGACAGAAAATAATAATTATTTTATAGTGAAGAAAAAAGCGCTTCCGGAGGTTCTTTTAAAGGTTGTTGAGGCTAAAAGACTGCTGGAAGCAGATAAAAATATGACGAAACAGGAAGCGATGAATCGTGTAGGTATCAGTCGGAGTTCTTATTACAAGTACAAAGATGATATCATGCCTTTTCGTGAAAATCTGCAGGGAAAAACGATTACCTTCATGATTATCATGGAGGATATTCCCGGTCTGCTGTCAGAGGTTCTGAAAGTGATTGCGGATTATCAGGCAAGTATCCTGACAATTCTGCAGGCAATCCCGGTAAACGGGGTTGCATCTCTGACCATCAGTGTGGATGTTCTGTCTTCGGGTACCGATATTCAGGATATGGTAGCTACGATCGAACATCTGGAAGGAATCTGTGAATTAAAATTATTATCCAGAGAGTGATGGCAGAATCCGGAAACGGCGATATTATTCAGGAATGATGAAGGAGAAAATACTATGGCAAAAATTGCAGTTATGGGTTACGGTACAATCGGAAGCGGAGTGGTGGAAGCCATTTCCATGAATCAGAAAAGCATTCAGAAAAAGACAGGTGAAGAAATCATCGTGAAATACGTGCTGGATCTGCGGGATTTTCCCGGGGATCCGGTTCAGGACCTGATCGTGCATGATTATCAGATCATTGCACAGGATCCGGAGATTTCCGTTGTGGTAGAAACCATGGGCGGTGTGGAGCCGGCTTTTACATTTGCCATGGCCATGCTGAAGGCAGGAAAGAGTGTTGTGACTTCTAATAAAGCAGTGGTGGCGGAATATGGTGCGGAACTGATGGAAACAGCGGTGGAGAATCACTGCAATTTCTTTTTTGAAGCCAGTGTGGGCGGTGGTATTCCCATTATCCGTCCGCTGTATACCTGCCTTTCACCCGATGTGGTAACAGAGATTACAGGTATTCTCAACGGTACAACCAATTATATTCTTTCAGAGATGAGCCAGAAGGGTGTCAGCTTCGAAGAAGCGCTGAAAGAAGCACAGGCACTGGGTTATGCGGAACGCGACCCTTCTGCCGACGTGGAAGGAAGCGATGCCTGCCGCAAGATTGCCATTCTCTCTTCTGTAGCGATGGGTAAAAAAGTGGTATATACCGATATTCATACAGAAGGAATTACCGGAGTGACAACGGAAGACTTCCGCTATGCGGAAAAGATGGGCATGTCCATCAAACTTCTGGCCAGCAGCAGGATGTCTGATGATCACAGCCATATGCAGAGCATGGTGGCACCCTTTCTGATCGACAGCAGCCATCCACTGTTTGG
Organism: Lachnospiraceae bacterium; assembly: GCA_051879195.1. Classification (GTDB taxonomy): domain Bacteria; phylum Bacillota; class Clostridia; order Lachnospirales; family Lachnospiraceae; genus TWA4. The sequence goes on along the minus strand of JBJELO010000267.1, from coordinate 7,047 downwards.
GGTCAATGATGTATTCAATGGGGTTATGGTGACCGGCAATGTGGTAGATCAGCTGATGTTCTTCGGCCGCGGAGCGGGCAAACTGCCCACAGCAGCAGCAGTTGTGGCAGATGTAATCGAGGCGGTAAAACTGAAGACGGTATGCGAAACAGAGCCCTGGAGCAGTACCGTTCTGAAACCGGATGATTACAATCAGTACACAACACGTTTTATGGTCAGACTGCCGGAGGATGTGGACAAAGACCTTTGTGAGGAGTTGTTCCGTCCTGAAAAACTGCTCACCGGTGTGGTTGAGGGAGAACTGGCACTGATTACTGCACCCATGACAGAAATCGGATATGCAGAAGCAGCAGCCCGGGCCGGCCGTGTTATCAGCCGGACGCGCCTGTATCGTTAAATATTCAGTGCTGCATGACAGGATCCATCGGAAATATCGTTATGCGGCCGGAGAGGAAAAGTATGGAAAATAAGAAAATTTTATCAATTAGAAATGTGGTGCAGATCGGTATGTTCGGAGCGCTGGCAGCAGTTCTCATGCTGTTTGAGTTTCCGCTGCCGTTTATTGCTCCTTCCTTTTACGAACTGGATCTGAGTGAGATTCCGGTTCTGATCGGTACCTTCAGCATGGGACCTGTGGCCGGTGTCCTGATCGAACTGATCAAAATTCTGCTGAAACTGGTGCTGAAAGGCACTTCCACAGCATACGTGGGAGATGTGGCCAACTTTATAATCGGCTGCTTTTTCCTGCTCCCTGCGGGGATCATTTATAAGATGAAGAAGACGAAAAAGGGTGCTGTAATTGGCATGATCACCGGTACACTGGTTATGGCTGCTGCCGGGGCGATCATGAATGCGTATGTGCTGCTTCCTTTTTATTCTCAGTTCTACGGGATGCCCATGGAAGCACTGATTGCCGCCGGAACCGAAGTGAACAGCCTGATTACCAATATTCCCACATTTGTTCTGGTTGCGGTAGTCCCCTTCAACCTGATCAAAGGCATTATTGTCAGTCTGATCACATATCTGGTTTACAAGCGGGTAAGAGTAATCATTCATTAAAAAAGGTTTCGTTCATTTAATCATTCTGCCAGAGGTTTACTGCCTCTGGCAGTTGTGCTATAATCGATGAATCGGAGAAATACAGCTGTCCGTCAGAGATCGGACAGTTTAAAAACTTTGCAAAGCGGGGAATGAAATATGACGTTCGAAGTAAAAATCGGAACAAAAGATTTATTTGGATTTACCATGTATCATGCATATTCGGGATTTATGGGAAAGATCTGGGTGCTGTTCAGCATATTCTGTCTGGTGGCTGCCGTGTGGACCTGGGGAGATGTTTCCATACAGGGGACAGCGGCATTTATTGTGCTGGGACTGTTGTTTACCGTAGTCAATCCTCTGATGCTGTATTACAAATGTCTGAGGAGAGTTGCCAAAACGCCTGCCTACAGGGAGCCTTTCAGGTATACCTTTACAAAAGAGGGGTTCTCCATCTCTCAGGGAGCGGAGACCGGCAGGATGAACTGGACAGATCTGTTTCAGATCGTATGCACGAAAAAAGCGGTTTATCTGTGCCCTGATCCGCTTCACGCCCAGATTATCTCACTGGAGCAGCTGGGGGCTCAGAAGGAAGAAGTGAAGAAATTTCTGCGCACTCAGGTGCCGCGGGATGTGAGAAAAAAAGGACTGTAAACCGGAGGTGGGAGATGAGGAAAACGGAAGTTTATGAGACGATATCGCCTGCTGAAACCTTTGAACTGGGGAAAAAGCTGGGCAGTACGGCGAAGCCGGGCATGATCATCTGCCTGAACGGAGACCTGGGGACCGGGAAGACCGTGTTCACTCAGGGATTTGCAGCAGGCCTGGGCATCACGGAGCCGGTGAGCAGCCCCACATTTACCATTGTGCAGGTGTATGAAGAGGGGCGTATGCCCCTGTATCATTTTGATGTATACCGCATCGGTGATCCGGAGGAGATGGATGAGATCGGCTATGAAGACTATTTTTACGGAGAGGGAGTATCCCTCATTGAATGGTCGGAACTGATTGAAGAACTGATTCCGGAGGAAGCTGTGGGCATATTGATTGAGAAAGATTTATCCCGCGGATTTGATTACCGCAGGATCACGATGACCTCAGCAGCTGAGGAATAACAGTTGCAAAGAGTATATAAAGCAAGGTGCAGAATTTATGAAAATTTTAGGAATTGAAAGTGCGGCCATGACGGCTTCGGCAGCTGTGCTGGAGGATGATCATCTGACTGCAGAGTATACCATAGATTATAAAAAGACACATTCGCAGACGTTGCTGCCCATGATTGCGGAGATCAGAGACATGATCCAGCTGGATCTCGATACACTGGATGCTATTGCCGTATCCGGCGGTCCCGGTTCTTTTACCGGTTTGCGGATTGGTTCTACCACGGCGAAGGGGCTGGGGCTGGCTCTTAATAAAAAGCTGATTCACGTTCCGACGCTGGATGCCATGGCATATCAGATTTTCGGTACACCGGGACTGATCTGCGCGCTGATGGATGCCCGGAAGGAGAATGTTTTTGCCGGTATTTACCGTAATGAGGAGAAGTTTGAAATTGTGAAGCCGGCCTGTCATATCAATATTCATGAACTGGCTGATTTACTGAATCAGCTGGGTGAGCCGGTGATTCTGACGGGAGACGGAGCGGATATGTATCTGGAGCAGCTTGTGGAAGACTGCCGGGTATCTCTGCGCCGCGCCCCTGCATTTGCCTGCCGTGCCCGCGCCGGAGCTGTTGCCGCTCTGGGGCTGATCTATTACAAAGAGGGAAGGACCGAGACTGCGGCAGCTCATGTGCCGGACTACCTGAGAGTTTCGCAGGCAGAGCGGCAGCTGGCTGAAGCAGAAAACAAGATGGCAGCCGGTTCGGCAGGAGATATGTCATGAGTATAGCCGTGCGGAATATGACTCAGGAAGATGTTCCTTGTCTGGTAAAACTGGAGCAGGAGCTTTTCAGCGATGCATGGACCGAACTGAGTCTGATCAATACGCTTCATTACCGGCCGGATACCAGTTTTGTGGCAGAGCTGGACGGAGCGCCGGTCGGATATCTGTTTTTCATGGCAGCGGCAGATGAAGGGGAGCTTCTGAGGATAGGGGTATCCCCGGAATACCGCAGACAGGGAATCGGGCGGAAACTCATGGAGCATATGGATCGTTTTGTGCAGGAGAACGGAATTTATTCCGTCTGGCTGGAAGTGCGCGAGAGCAATCAGCCGGCCCGCACACTTTACGAACAGTCCGGTTTTACCGTTCAGGGATACCGGAAAAAATATTACCACAAGCCGGAAGAAGATGCGGTGATCATGAGCCGGACCTATCCGGCTCAGTAAATTGCCATCCGGATCGATTCCCCGAAATTTCCATTGATATTGGGAATGAAAATCTGTTATAGTGGGAACAGCAGCACGGAAATCAATCGTTTTTTTGGGAAAACAGACGGAAAAACGGGACAGATGTCGGATTGACAGGGGAGGAATGATCCATGAAAATCTACAATGAACACGGGAAACTGACAGGGGCTGCCTGTAACTGCTGCGGTAAAATCATGCTGCAGGAAAATGGCATGTGGAAAGAAGATTTTGCTTCCTTCAGGAAAGAATGGGGGTATTTTTCCGGCAGGGACGGAATGGTACACCGTTTTGACCTGTGTGAAGCGTGTTACAATAAAATGATCGGGCAATTCCGGCTTCCGGTAGAAGAAGAGGAAGCAAAGGAATTGCTGTAAAATATGTAGTGGTTCAGAGTCAGGCAGGATTTTTGAGACGGGCTCTGAACAGCTGTAAATATATAGAACAGAAAAAGTAGAAGAAAGAAAAAGGCTGTAACCGGCCTTTTGGAGAAATAGTATGCTGGATGTTTGTTTACTGGGAACCGGCGGTATGATGCCGCTTCCCGGAAGGTGGCTCACATCACTTATGCTGCGCTGCGGCGGCAGCAGTCTGATGATCGACTGCGGGGAGGGAACGCAGGTTGCTGTAAAAGAAAAGGGATGGAGTTTTAAACCAATCGATGTCATGTGTTTTACGCATTATCACGCAGACCACATCAGCGGCCTGCCGGGACTATTGCTGACCATGGGTAATGCAGACAGGAAAGAACCGCTTCTGATGATTGGCCCCAGGGGGCTGGAGCGGGTTGTCAATGCACTGCGCATGATTGCGCCGGAACTGCCTTTTCCCATTATATTTCATGAACTAACGGAAAAAGCGGAGGATATTATGGCGGGTCCCTACGAAATCAGGGCCTTTCGCGTGAATCACAATGTAACCTGCTACGGCTACAGCATAAGCCTGAGCCGCAAAGGCAAGTTTCAGGTGGATAAAGCAAAGGCGCTGGGGCTTCCCGTACAGTACTGGAATCCGCTGCAAAAAGGGAATGCGGTGGAATATGAAGGCGTGATTTATACTCCTGATCAGGTTATGGGTGCACCCAGAAAAGGGTTGAAAGTAACCTACTGTACCGATACGAGACCGGTTCCTGTTATTGCGGAGGAAGCAAAGGGTGCGGATCTGTTCATCTGCGAAGGCATGTACGGTGAAAAAGAAAAGATTGAAAAAGCCAGAGAATACAAGCATATGACTTTTTACGAAGCAGCCAATCTGGCAAAAGAAGCGCAGCCTGCCCGTATGTGGCTGACTCATTACAGCCCGTCGCTGACTTATCCGGAAAATTATATGAGCAATGTGAGGAAAATTTTCCCGGGAGCCTGGGCTGCATCAGACGGCGAAAGCCTGGAACTTCGTTTTGAAGATGAAGAAACAGGAGCCGGCGGTGAAGGAACAGGAGATGATTGTGCAGCTGCAAAGGACAGCGGATCTGCAGATGCAGGGTCGCCGTATGAGAAATAAAACATGGGAACTATGGAAAACGGTACAGGTGAAAAAAATGAACGAAAATGAAGATAAAGGTAAAAACAGAGAAGACAAAGACGTAACGATACTGGCGATTGAAAGTTCCTGTGATGAAACAGCGGCAGCAGTGGTTCGTAACGGACGGGAAGTATTGTCCAATGTGATTTCATCCCAGATTGATATTCATACGCTGTTCGGTGGTGTGGTTCCGGAAATTGCATCAAGAAAGCATATTGAAAAGATCAATCAGGTCATTGAACAGGCACTGAAAGATGCCGGCACTACTCTGGACGACATCGATGCAGTAGCAGTAACTTACGGACCGGGGCTGGTAGGTGCGCTGCTGGTGGGCGTTGCCGAAGCAAAAGCCATTGCATTTGCAAAAAACAAGCCTCTGGTGGGTGTTCATCACATTGAAGGGCATGTATGTGCCAATTTTATTGAACACAAGGACCTGGAACCGCCATTTTTATGCCTGATTGTATCAGGCGGGCACACCCATCTGGTGGTGATGGAAGATTATGGTAAATTCCGCATTCTGGGCAGAACCAGAGACGATGCGGCCGGCGAAGCATTTGACAAGGTGGCAAGGGCCATCGGTCTGGGCTATCCCGGCGGGCCGAAAATTGATCGCTGCGCCCGGGAAGGCAATCCCGATGCCATCATTTTTCCTCATGCAAAGGTGGAGGGCTCGCCTTATGATTTCAGCTTCAGCGGATTGAAATCCGCTGTACTGAACTATATCAACCAGGCGAGAATGCGCGGGGAAGAGGTCAATCATGCGGATCTTGCAGCTTCTTTCCAGAAAACGGTGGTGGATATTCTGACGGACCATGCCATCCGCGCTGCGAAAGAGTTTGGATATGACCGAATTGTACTGGCGGGAGGTGTAGCCTCCAACACAGCGCTTCGCGCGGGACTTGCGGCTGCCTGTGAAAAGGAAGGGCTGAAATTCTGTTATCCTTCACCCGTTTACTGCACGGATAATGCAGCCATGATCGGTGCGGCAGGATACTATGAATACAAAAAAGGCGTCCGCAGCGGATGGGATCTGAACGCGGTTCCCAATCTGAAACTGGGAGAACGGTAATATAAATGCAGGGAGGGGATAGTATGCGCTATACTGCGATTGTGCTTGCTGCGGGAAAAGGAAAACGGATGAATTCCAAAGTTTCGAAGCAGTTTCTTGAACTGAACGGCAGGCCGGTATTGTATTATGCACTGGCGGCTTTTGAAAAAAGCAGGGTAGATGACATTGTACTGGTTACGCAGGAGAATGATATCGAATACTGCCGCAAAGAAATTGTGGAAAAATACGGATTTCGCAAAGTCAACAGAATCGTTGCGGGCGGCAGAGAACGGTATGATTCTGTCTGGAAAGGACTGCAGGCTGAAGAAACAGGTGATTATGTACTGATTCATGACGGTGCCAGGGCATTTATTGATCAGGAAACAATTGAACGCTGTATGCAGGATGTGGTAAAGAGCAAGGCGTGTGTGGCTGCGGTTCCCGTAAAAGATACCATTAAAGTGGTGGATGGCAGCCTTCTTGGAGTGGAAACGCCGGATCGCAGTACGCTGTGGACCATTCAGACCCCTCAGGCGTTCGAACAGGCGTTGATTTATGAAGCCTACAGAAAACTGGCTCTGGAGCAGGAAGAGGGGACGGCTCCGTTTGTAACAGATGATACCATGGTGGCAGAACGCTATACGGGAATCCGTGCTCACATGGTTATGGGTTCGTATTATAATATAAAAGTTACGACACCGGAAGATCTGATTCTGGGGCGGGCTATACTGGAACACGCACAGTTGTAAAGAAGGACTGAGAAACATAACTGTTCAGAGCCGGCAGATTCAGGCAATAACATATCCTAAAAGGCGCAGGTGCAGCGAATGCCTGCATTTACGTGCCTGTTATTGTATGAATCTATTTGGCGGACACATTACATCGAGGAAACATGCAGTGTTTTCGGGGGTGGCTCTGAACAGCAACGAAAATGCAAAAAGATTAAAAAAATATTGAAAAAACAGTTGACATAAATCGGGTTTAGTGCTATTATAAATGACGTCGCTGCGAGAGAAAAGCGGAGGACAAGCCATGGAGAGGTATCGAAGCGGTCATAACGAGGCGGTCTTGAAAACCGTTTGTCCGAAA
>JBJELO010000266.1:0-6742 GCA_051879195.1 Lachnospiraceae bacterium | reverse complement strand
CTTACATTGAAGGCAACCCTGCTCTGGACAAGATTGTTGACATTTACGTAGAAATGGTTCAGAAGAATGTATATCTGGAAGTTAACTCATGGGATGACTACATCGGAACTCTGACAAAGAGCACAGTTGCAGGTACCATCAACGGTAACTGGATCACCGCTTCCATCATGGGTACAGAAGAACAGAAGGGCTTATGGGAAATCACCAACATGCCTGCAGTTGACGGTGTTGATGGTGCTACTCACTACTCCAACAACGGTGGTTCTTCCTGGTACATCACCAAGAACTGCAAGAATGTGGAACTGGCTGAAAAACTGCTGACAGATACTTTCGGTTCCAGCACCGATTTCTACGATGCAATCCTTCCTGAAACAGGTGCGATCTCCTGTTATGCACCCGCTGCTGAAACAGATGCATACAAAGAGCCTCAGGCATTCTGGAATGATCAGCCGATTTTTGCAACAATCGTTGAATTCTCACTTCAGACTCCTGATAACTACAAGAGCCCTTATCACTATGAAGGACGTTCTGCAATTGCAACAGCAGTTCAGGGCATCATCGGCGGAACAGATAAGGCAAGCGCACTGAAGAGCGCTCAGCAGGAACTGGAATTCAATATGCAGTAATGCATTCAGTTAGAAAACTGGAAGAAATCTGATAGTCCACGGGGTCCTGTCCGCTGCAGTCGGACGGGATCCGATTAAAAAAGGATAAAAAACTATTCTGAGTTTATGTGACTGATTAGGGGAACTGATTACTCAGTTCCCTGTTTTTGAGCCTTTTTTACCCCGGAAATCGAATTCAGGCTGATTGTGAAAAGATTCAGGACTGATTTCAGGGGTAAGAGAGGGCAAATAAAGGGGATGTTAATTATGAAATCGAAAAAAAGCGGAATGACGCTTCAGCAGAAGCAGAACGCAGCCGGCTGGATATTCCTGACACCGGCAACCCTGCTGATTGCGGTTATGAGCTTCTGGCCCATGATCAAGGCGTTTGTCCTTTCATTACAGACCGGTACCGGCACCATGAAGATGGCTGAGCCGATCACCATGAACTATCAACGTATTCTTCAGGATAATGTATTCCAGACATCTGTTAAGAATACATTCCTGTATCTGATCATTCAGGTACCCATCATGCTGATTCTGGCAATTCTGCTGGCTCAGTTGCTGAACAACAAGGATCTGAAGTTCAGAGGCCTTTTCCGTACCTGCGTATTCCTTCCCTGTGCAACGGCACTGGTTTCCTACGCATTGATCTTCCGTTCACTGTTTGCAGTTGATGGTCTGGTAAACAGTATCCTGATTCACCTGGGGATTCTGGAGAACGGTTACAATTTCCTGGGTAATGCGACCAGCGCGAGAATCGTTATCATCATCGCTCTGGTATGGAGATGGACCGGCTACAACATGGTATTCTATCTGTCCGGTCTGCAGAATATTGAATATTCCGTTTATGAAGCTGCAAAGATTGATGGTGCAAACGGATGGAAAACTTTCTGGAAGATTACGGTTCCGCTGTTAAAGCCTACGATCGTTATGACATTTATCATGTCCATCAACGGTACATTACAGTTGTTCGATGAATCTGTAAACCTGACAAATGGTGGTCCTGCCAATGCAACAATTACCATGTCACATTATATTTACAATACCTGTTTTGTAAATAAGCCCAATTTCGGTTATGCGTGTGCGATGGCATTTATCGTATTCATTATGGTTGCAGTTCTGGCAGCTATCAATATGAAAGTAGGTGATACACGTGACTAAGAAGAAAAATAAATCCATGATTCAGAGAAGGCTGATTCCTACCTACATCTTTTTGGCAATTGTATCCTTTATCTCTGTATTCCCGCTTTACTGGATGTTATCCGCAGCGACCAACAAAAGTTCCGATGTATCACAGGGCCGGATTATCCCCGGCGGATATCTGATGGAAAACTTCAGAAATCTGGTAAGCCAGCAGAATCTGTGGGGCTCCATGTGGAACTCTTTCAAATATGCGATTTTACTGACAATTGTGTGTCTGGCAGTCTGCTCCCTGGCCGGCTACGGTTTCGAAATCTATCATGACAAGGCAAAAGATAAGGTATTCTCCGTTCTGCTGCTGGCCATGATGATTCCCGGCGTAGCAACCATGGTTCCTCTGTTCCAGATGGTATCCAAACTGGGGCTGCTGAATACTTCTTTAGGTTTCCTGCTTCCCAGTATCGCAACTCCGTTCATGATCATGATGTTCCGGCAGAATGCACGAGCATTTCCGGTTGATATTATCGAAGCGGCACGTATTGACGGTCTGACTGAATTCCAGATTTTCTACCGTATGTTCCTGCCCACCATGAAAGCTACATATGCGGCAGCAGCCGTTATCACTTTCATGAATGCATGGAATGCATACCTGTGGCCGAAGGTAATCATGAGCGACAACAGAGCAGCCACCATGCCCATGCTGATCTCCAACCTGACAGCCGGTTATGTAACCGACTATGGTATGCTGATGCTGGGTGTTGCATTCTGTTCTTTACCTACCATGATCGTATTCTTCGTATTACAGAAACAGTTCACTGAAGGTATTACAGGTGCTGTAAAATAAACTAACACAAAAATCTAAGGGCGGATATTTTTCAATATCCGCTTTTTTTAACAGGAGGAAAATTGAGAGATGAATTTTAATTATGATATAATTAAAAATCCTGAGATTTTCAGTATCAATCAGGTTCCGGCGCACTCGGATCATGCGTTTTACGGAAGCGATGCGGAAGTAAAATGCGGACGGAGCCGTTTCGTGTACTGTCTTGATGGTGTATGGAAATTTGCTTATGCAGTAAATTACGAGGCGGCTGTAAAAGGATTTGAAAGTACGGAGTATGATTGCCGCTTCTGGTCGGATATCAGGGTTCCCGGTCATATTCAGTTGGAAGGATATGATATTCCCCAGTATGTAAATGTGCAGTATCCCTGGGATGGTCACGAGCAGCTGGAGCAGGGAGAGGTGCCCACCCGCTTCAATCCCGTTGCCACTTATGTGAAATATTTCAGTCTGCCGGAGAATATGAAGGGTGAGAGGGTGTTCATCTCTTTTGAGGGTATGGAAAGCGCACTGGCACTGTGGCTGAACGGAACATTTGTGGGTTACTGTGAGGATACTTTCAGTGTACATGATTTTGAACTGACTGATTATCTGACAGACGGCGAAAATAAACTGGCGGTTCAGGTGTTTAAATTTACTGCCGGCAGCTGGTGTGAGGATCAGGATTTTTACCGGTTTTCCGGTCTGTACCGGTCAGTCAATCTGTACACGATTCCCCGGATTCATGCGGCTGATCTGAAGATCAATACACAGCTGAACGATGATTTTACCGATGGAGATCTGATCGTTGAGGCCAGGATGTTGGGCGATGTGAGCGGAGGAAGCATGGAAATCCTCCTGAATGACGGAGAAAATAATATCATTCAGAGTACGCTTTCTCTTACAGAAAAAGTTTCACAGGTATTTTCTCTGGAACATGTTAAGCTGTGGAGTGCCGAGGAGCCCAATCTTTATGATCTGGAGCTGCGGATTTACGATGCTGATAAGAATTTACTGGAAATCATTCCGCAGAAGGTCGGTTTCCGCAGGTTCGAGATGAGGGATCATCTGATGCTGTTAAACGGCAGACGGATCGTATTTAAGGGGGCCAATCGACACAATTTCAGTTCCCTGTCGGGCCGTGGGGTATCGGATGAGGAAATCAGGAAAGATATCATCGTGATGAAGCAGCATAATATCAATGCCATCCGTACAAGCCATTATCCCAATCCGAAGATTCTTTACGATTTATGTGATGAGTACGGTCTGTATCTGATTTCCGAAACCAATCTGGAAAGTCATGGTTCCTGGGAGCATGTGGAGCTGGGCATGGAAAAACCGGAGAATGTCATCCCCGGTGACCGCCCTGAGTGGCTGAATATCCTGCTGGATCGTGCCAACAATCATTATCAGCAGAAGAAGAATCATACGTCGATTCTGATCTGGTCCTGCGGTAATGAATCCTTCGGAGGATCTAACATTTATCAGATGTCCGAATTTTTCCGGAAAACGGATCCGACGCGTCTTGTTCATTATGAAGGTGTATTCCATGATCGCCGCTACAACGATACCAGCGATATGGAAAGCCAGATGTACCCCAGTGTGGCGGCCATTAAGGCATTTCTGGCGGAGCACAGGGACAAACCGTTTATCTGCTGTGAGTATACGCACGCCATGGGCAATTCCTGCGGCGCTATGCATAAATATACAGACCTGACTGACGAAGAACCTCTTTATCAGGGCGGATTTATCTGGGATTATATTGACCAGAGCATCAGCAAAAAGAATCGTTTCGGCGAGGAATTCCAGGCCTATGGCGGCGATTTCGGAGAGCGCCCCACCGATTACAATTTCAGCGGAAACGGTATTGTATACGGCGGTGACAGAGAGCCCTCGCCGAAGATGCAGGAGGTGAAGTTCAATTATCAGAATATTACCGCAGAGGTATCACGGGACACGGTGCGGATCATCAATAAGAACCTGTTTGTAAATACCTCCGATTTCCGGTGTGTGGTTCTGGTGGAAAAGGAAGGCGCATTTGTGCAGAAGGCGGAACTGCTCACAGATGTGGAACCTTTGTCTGAAAAAACCTATGAGCTTCCCGTGGAAACAGAAACGGCCCCCGGAGAATATTGTATTACCGTATCATTCCGTCTGAAACATGATACAATCTGGGCGAAGATGGGCCATGAAGTGGCATTTGGACAGTATGTGTATAAAAATGAACCTGCCTGCGCAAAAAAAGCCGGCAAACCCGATCTGCAGATGGGTCGTGACTGTGTCGGCGTTATGGGAGAAGGATTTTCTGTTATTTTCTCCATGCTGAAGGGGGGCCTGGTATCTTATAAATATGCGGGCAAAGAGATGATCGAAACGATTCCGAAGTCCAACTTCTGGAGAGCGCCTGTCGATAATGACTGCGGCAATCAGATGCCGGCGCGTTATGGTCAGTGGAAGCTGGCCAGCCAGTACGCATTGTACATCACACCAATGGATCCCCGGAAGGAGTATCATCCTGCGGTGGAGGAGAAAGAAGACTGCGTGACGGTAACGTACTATTATGATCTTCCCACAGTACCGGCGGCTGTGTGCAGTCTTTCCTATGCGGTTTATGCGGACGGTGAAGTGAAAACCACTCTTTCCTATGATCCTGTAAAGGAACTGGGGGATATGCCGGAATTCGGTGTTATGTTTAAAATCAGCGCCGATTATGATCAGCTGGAGTGGTATGGTCTGGGTCCTGCGGAAACCTATGCGGACCGCTGCAAGGGGGCAAAACTGGGTGTTTATCGCAATGAAGTAAAGGACAATATGGCAAAATATCTGGTGCCTCAGGAGTGCGGCAACAAAATCGGTGTGCGTTATGCAAAGATTACGGATAAACGGGGCAGAGGACTTATGATTTTCGGTGACAATCTGAGCTTTTCCGCACTGCCGTACACACCGTTTGAAATAGAAAATGCGGCGCATCCTTATGAACTGCCGCCGGTACACTATACAGTGATCCGTGCTGCAAAACAGCAGATGGGAATTGCAGGTGATGATTCCTGGGGTGCAAGAACGCATGAAGAATATCTGATCGATATCAGCAAAAAGCTGGAGTTTACTTTCAGTTTCAGAGGGATTTGAAAAGAAATATCGGGGAAATGATATTTTATTATTAGAATAAATTACGGAGAGTGGCAAAAATGGATGGAGTAAAATTTGATCATTTATTATACGGTGGAGACTACAATCCCGACCAGTGGCTGGACCATCCGGAGATTCTGGAAGAGGATATCAGGATGTTGAAAAAAGCCCATATCAATACGGTTTCGCTGGGCATCTTCGCCTGGTCGAAACTGGAACCTCTGGAAGGTGTTTATGATTTTGACTGGCTGGAGAAAATTATTGATCGTTTGTATGAAAACGGAATCAGTGTCAATCTGGCAACTCCTTCCGGTGCAAGACCGCACTGGCTGGCCGATCATTATCCCGAGGTGCTGCGTGTCAATGCCGACGGAAGCAGAAACATGTTCGGCGTGCGCCACAATCACTGCTATACCTCACCGGCTTACCGCCGCAAGGTAAGGGCAATCAATCAGGCTCTGGCTGCACGCTTTGACTCCCATCCCGGGGTTATTATGTGGCATATATCAAATGAATATGGTCAGGACTGTTACTGTCCGCTGTGTCAGGAGGCTTTCCGGGGCTGGATGAGAAAACGTTACAGCTCCATTGACGAAGTGAACCGGAAATGGTGTACTGCTTTCTGGAGCCATACCTATGACAGTTTTGATCAGATTGAGCCTCCCATGGTGCACGGCGAGCATTCGATTCACGGACTGTATCTGGACTGGAGACGGTTCGTAACGGATCAGGTGGTTGATTTCTACAGGAAAGAAGTGGAAGCACTTAGGGATGCAGGGGCAGAAAAACCGGTGACCACCAATTTCATGTATGATTTCAAGGATTATAATTATTTCAAATTCGCACAGTATGTGGATGTGGTCAGCTGGGATAATTATCCTACATGGCATAAAGGGCCGGAAGCGTTGACGGCCATGGATACGGCCATGCAGCACGATACCATGCGTTCTCTGAAAAATCAGCCTTTCCTGCTGATGGAATCCTGCCCGGGTCCTACCAACTGGCAGGCTGTCAGCAAGCTGAAACGCCCCGGTATGCTGGAAGC
>JBJELO010000265.1:0-1529 GCA_051879195.1 Lachnospiraceae bacterium | reverse complement strand
GAATCCCATACCTTCGGGACGATTTTCCTGGGAAAGATACACATCCCCGAACGCCTCCGGCAGAACCGCGCACAAATTATCATGCTTGTCCAGATCCATCCCCAGATTTTTCCACATTTCAACATAATCAGCCATAATACACTTCTCCTTTGTTTCTTTGTAAATCCGCAACCGTTCAACTGTAATGAACCGTTCTGAAATTCAGCAGACACTCGTACTATTCTGCTGAACAGTTGCGTCAATTTTATTCTTCCGTCAGTTCTTTCATGGCAGCGACAGCCGCATCCACTTCCTCCTCTGTATTGAAGTGGGAAAAGCTGAACCGCACTGCCCCCTGTTTTTCCGTGCCCAGAGCATAATGCATCAGCGGTGCACAGTGAGCGCCCGGTCTGGTGCAGATTCCGTAAGTCATAAACAGCTCATCACTGACTTCCGAGGAATCGTAATCTCCCAGATTCAGCGCTACAATGGGACATCTGTCCCTGGTGCTGAAATCTCCGTAAATTTTTATATTGTGAATGCCTTTCACGCCCTCATAGAAACGCCACATCAGTTCCTGCTCTTTCCGGCGGATCACATCGATCCCCGTTTCATTCAGGTAATCCACCGCTGCTCTCAAACCTGCAATCCCATGGCCGTTCAGCGTTCCCGCCTCCAGTGCCGTGGGCATCTCCAGCGGATGATGCTTCAGATAGGTCTGCACCCCGCTTCCCCCCGATTTCAATGGACGGACCGCAAGCCCTTCCCTCACGTAAATACCGCCTGTCCCCTGAGGCCCCAGCATGCTTTTATGACCGGTAAAACACAGAATATCAATGTGCATCTTCTGTACATCAATGGGAAATACGCCGGCTGTCTGGGAAGCGTCCACGATAAAAAGAAGCCCGTGATCACGGGTAATATCCCCTACCCTCTGAATATCCACCAGATTGCCCGTCAGGTTGGAACCGTGAGTACACACGATTGCTTTCGTATGGGGATGGATATTTTTTTCAAAATCGCTGTAATCCAGCGTACCTGTGCGGCTGCTTTTTATAAAGGTAACCTCCACCCCCTGCTCCTGCAGTTCGTACAGGGGGCGCAGTACGGAATTATGCTCCAGTTCCGTGGAAATCACATGATCGCCGGGCTGCAGCGTTCCCTTCAGCGCAATATTAAGGCTCTCCGTAGAATTGCAGGTAAATGCAATCTGTTTCGGAGCTTCCGCCCCGAAAAATTCCGCCAGCTTACATCTTGTATCAAAAATCAGACGGGAAGCATCCAGTGAAGCATCATGAACACCTCTTCCCGAATTCCCCATGGTATTCATGGCCTGAACCACCGCATCGATCACCTGCTTCGGTTTTACACGGGTGGTGGCCGCATTATCAAAATAAATCATACGCTTTTCTTCTATCTCTCTTCCGCTGTTGTTCTTCTGTCAGCCGCAGATTTCTCATAAAAAATATGCGCTTTTTCTTTCATGTTCTTATACATATGATGTAAGCGTCAAATGAGTTATTTTCAACGCTTATGCACCTTGATAATTA
>JBJELO010000264.1:0-28281 GCA_051879195.1 Lachnospiraceae bacterium | reverse complement strand
TCAGAAAATCATCAATGGTATTCCGCTCAACTACAATCTTGCGGTTGCCGGAAAAAGCCTGTGTTTTGCAGCTGTCAATATATTGCTCCATATCGCTGATAAGCTGTTCGATTCGATTCATAATATTCCTCCAGTTATTGATCTGCCTGCTGAACAACCGTCTTCTGCACAATACCGGGCGGCGTTACGGCAGAATATTTTTTCTCCAGTTCTTCAGCGACGAAAGCAGGTACAAACGGGCTCAGATCCCCGTGAAAGTAGGCAACCTCGCGGACCGTGCTGGAACTGAGGTAGCCGTATTTCATATCAGTAGTTACAAAAACCGTATCCAGATCCGGTGCCAGAAGGCGGTTGGTCTGGGACATCTGAATTTCATATTCAAAATCCGTAACGGCACGGAGTCCGCGTACGATGATATGGCAGTTGTTTTCCTTGGCACAGTCAACGAGAAGTCCGGAATAGGACTGAACCTCTACATTGTTCAGATGGCTGACTGCCTTTTCTATCATTGTAATCCGTTCTTCCAGAGAAAACAAGGGTTTTTTTCTGTGATTATGCAAGATTGTGATGATCAGATGGTCGAATATCCGGGAAGCACGTTCGATCAGATCCAGATGTCCGTTGGTGATCGGGTCAAAACTTCCCGGGTAGATTGCTGTTTTCATAGATATTAGTCCTTTGCCTTTTTTTAATAAAAATATGTTTATTTGTCTTATATTTTTTTTCACGAACCAGTTCGTATCCCATATCGGAAAGATAGTCGGTTTTCGTGTTCAGGGAAGCCTCCACAATGATCAGTGTGTATTCATCAGCCAGACTGCTGTTGTGCAGAATGGAGAGTACCTGTTTTTCATATTCATGATTGTAGGGCGGGTCCATGAATATAAGATCAAAAACCTTTTCGCGGGAAGCAAGACCGGGCAGAAGTCCCAGCAGATCCCCCTGATACAGCACAGCTTTATCTTCCAGGTGTGTATTCTTCAGATTTAACCGGATGATCTCCGCTGCTTTCGGATTGTTTTCCATGAAAACAACCTGTGCTGCGCCCCGGCTTGCGGCTTCAATACCGATGGCACCGCTGCCGGCAAATAAATCCAGAAACCGGCAGCCGGGAATATCACACTGCAGGATGTTGAACAGCGTCTCCTTGATCCGGTCCTGAGTGGGCCGCGTGTCAAGACCCTCGAGGGTCTTCAACGGAATGCTTCTTGCACTGCCGGCTATTACTCGCATAAAAATACCTCACATAAATATTTTATTCTGCAGAGGTTGAGAGCGGTGTTTTACGGTCTGCTCTCAACTGCCGCATATTTTTATGGAGCCATTATAGTATTATTTTTCCAACCCCGCAAGATATAACTTGGCAATTTCCATGTTTTTTGAAAGAAACAGTTGCATTTTGAGAGAAAATATAATAATATATGAGAGACGTTCACAGGTGTCCGTGCAGTAAAGACATATGTACGTACTACACGTATAATCTGCGATGCGGCAGAAAGAAAGAGTGAAAGTAGGGAGTATAAGATGAACAATAAATTAAAAGTAGGTATCCTTGGTGCCACCGGTATGGTAGGACAGAGATTTATCAGCCTGATGGAGAATCACCCCTGGTTTGAGGTTGCAGAACTGGCAGCAAGCCCCCGTTCTGCAGGAAAAACATATGAAGAAGCAGTGAACGGACGCTGGAAGATGGATACCCCCATGCCGGAAGCAGTAAAAAAGATGATTGTTAAGAATGTCAATGATGTTGAAGCTGTTTCCGCCAATGTGGACTTCGTATTCAGCGCAGTAGATATGTCCAAAGATGAAATCAAAGCAATTGAAGAAGCCTATGCGAAGACGGAGACACCGGTTGTTTCCAACAACAGTGCACACAGATGGACTCCCGACATTCCCATGGTTGTACCGGAACTGAATCCGGAACATCTGGAGGTTATTCCTTTCCAGAAAAAGCGTCTGGGAACGACCAGAGGATTTGTTGTTGTAAAACCCAACTGCTCTATTCAGAGCTACACACCTGCGCTGCATGCTCTGAGACAGTTTGGTATCAAAAACGTGGTGGCAACCACGTATCAGGCGATTTCCGGTGCAGGAAAAACCTTTAAGGAATGGCCGGAGATGACAGACAATATCATTCCCTTTATCGGCGGTGAGGAAGAGAAAAGTGAGCAGGAACCTCTGAGAATCTGGGGCCATGTGGAAAACGGCGTAATCGTTAAGGCAGAATCTCCGCTGATTACCTGCCAGTGCATCCGCGTTCCCGTAACAAACGGACATACGGCAGCTGTCTTTGTGAATTTTGAAAACAAACCTTCTAAAGAAGAGATGATTCAGTGCTGGAGTGAGTTCAGAGGACTTCCTCAGGAACTGGAGCTTCCCAGTGCACCGAAACAGTTTATCAAATATTTTGAAGAAGAAAATCGTCCGCAGGCTGCCCTTGACAGAATGTACGAAAATGGTATGGGCATCTGCCTTGGCCGTCTGAGAGAGGATACTCTGTTTGATTATAAATTTGTAGGTCTTTCACACAACACCCTGAGAGGTGCTGCAGGCGGTGCTGTACTGATTGCCGAACTGCTGACAGCCCAGAAATATATTACAAAAAAATAAGGCATTGTTTACAGCGATATTATGAATCCCTGAAGATCCCATGATGGACTTTCAGGGATTTTTCACGTGATGAAACAGCAGGAAAATAAGAATTTCTGTGCAATCTGCATTTTGTACTTTTTTGGCGGATTGGAACTTAACAAAGCCCCCGTTTTATGATATACTAAGAAAAAGTGTGAAAACGGATTACATGATCGGACACACGCAATACGGACTAACTTGGAGGATGATATGAGCGATAAATATGTTGCTTACGTAGGTTCATATACCTATATTGGTAAGAGTAAAGGTATCACAATCTTTGACGTAGATCTGGAATCAGGTACTTTCAGCCGCAAAGGAGAGATTGCCTGCAACAATTCTTCTTTTATGGCGGTTTCCCACAGCGGAAAATATCTGTATTCAATTATTGATGAAGGTCTTGTATCATATGACATTCTGCCTGACGGAATGCTTAAGCAGAAAAACAAGGCTACGATTAAGGGTATGCGGGGCTGCTTTATTGAGATCGATCCGGAGGATCGCTATATTTTTGTAGGCGGCTACCATGATGGAAAGCTGACCGCTCTGCGTCTGCTGGAGGATGGCAGTGTCGGTGAGATCACAGCCGGCATTTTCCATAAGGGGCTGGGTACAGCATGGAGGAAAACCAACAGACCACGTGTCAACTGCGTCAAGATTTCACCGGACGGCAAATTTGTCCTTGCTGCTGACGGCGGAACCGATCACATCAAGATCTACGATTTCAATCATGACACAGGCAGCCTGACTCAGTGCGATATTCTTCGCTGTGAACTGACCTGCAGCCCCAAGCGGATCGCTTTCAGCAGTGACGGAAGATTCATGTACATGGTCAGTGAAGGTCTGAATTATATTGCAGTATATACATATGACGGAAGCGGAAGAAGACCTGTATTTGAACTGCTCCAGAAAGTGCCTACCTGCGACAAGAAAGATACCTCAATCAGTTCTGCGTGCTCCTTTATGTTCTCGTCGGACGAAGCTCATGTATTTGTAAGCAATGAAGGAGACAACAGCATCTGCCTCTTCGATCGCGACAGTGAGACAGGCCTTCTGACAAAGCGCTGTACCTCTCCTATCAGCGGTGAGTTCCCCAAAGGCATCTGTGTATTCCCGGATGACCGTCATATCTGCTCGGTTAATAACAGTTCCGGTACACTGACCTTTTTCAAAATCGATTACGAAAAAGGCCTGCTGATCATGAGCGGCAAGCCTGTAAATGTGGATGAGCCCAATAAGTGCATTATGCATAAGATTTCAGACTGATCAGACCTGCATCTGCTTATCGGCATGACAAAAGGAACAGTCTGATTACAGTTACGTATATTTATATATGAAAAGGCAGCATACCGGCATTTCTGACCCGGCAGCTGTCTTTTTGTTACTGTTCAGAGCAGGGCAGATTTACATAAGAAGGACAGGCTGGACAAATCAGATAACATGTGTTATTATAAGTCTGCAAAACAATTCTGCAAAACACCTGTATCTTTATTTGAAAACACCAAATTCACTATTGACATTTGCATGGAAGTATAATATGATATAGATACGAACATGAGTTCTCGAACAGGAGGTCGAATATGGCAAAAGAAGACAAGTTAAAAGCATTGGACAATGCTGTTGCACAGATAGAAAAGCAGTATGGCAAGGGATCAATCATGAAACTGGGAGATTCCTCTGCACGTATGAATGTGGAGACAACTCCTACCGGATGCCTGAGCCTTGACATTGCACTGGGACTTGGCGGAATTCCCAAAGGAAGGATTATTGAGATCTATGGTCCGGAATCCAGTGGTAAAACGACCGTAGCTCTGCATATGGCTGCGGAAGTCCAGAAGCGTGACGGAATCGCAGGTTTTATTGATGCAGAACATGCGCTGGATCCTGCTTATGCCAGCAAAATCGGCGTGGATATCGATAATCTGTATATATCTCAGCCGGATAACGGAGAACAGGCTCTGGAGATTGCCGAGACCATGGTGCGTTCCGGCGCAGTGGATATTATCATCATTGACTCAGTTGCAGCTCTGGTGCCGAAGGCGGAGATTGATGGTGACATGGGTGATTCCCATGTGGGACTTCAGGCGCGACTGATGTCACAGGCACTGCGTAAACTGACCGCAATCACCAGCAAGTATAATTGTACAGTGATTTTTATCAATCAGCTTCGTGAAAAAGTTGGTGTGATGTTCGGAAATCCGGAGACAACCACAGGAGGCCGTGCGTTAAAGTTTTATTCAACGATCCGCCTTGATGTAAGAAGAATCGAAACACTGAAACAGAACGGAGAATTTATCGGCAACCGTACCCGCATCAAGGTTGTAAAAAACAAGATTGCGCCGCCTTTTAAAGAAGCAGAATTTGATATCATGTTCGGCACCGGTATTTCCCGGGAAGGTGATATTCTGGATCTTGCAGCCAAAGAAGGCATTGTGGATAAAAGCGGTGCATGGTATGCATATAAGAAAGAAAAGATCGGACAGGGCCGCGAGAACGCCAAGAATTTCCTGCGTATGAACCCTGACATTATGGAAGAAATCAGTCATGCAGTCCGTGTAGCCTACGGTTTTGACAAAGATGCAGAGACAACGGCAAAACCGCAGCCTGGAGAAGGCGAGCAGATGGAACTGCAGGATGTGGATTTCTCCGTACCGGAAAGTGAAGACGGCGGAATCCTGTAGTATGTATTTTTTTAGGAAACACGCAGTATTTTCGGTATTGGCTTTGAATCGCTCGCCGGGAAGAGAGGAATCTTCCGAATTTTGCAGGATATTTTTATAAGATTTGTAAGTTTTTTTGCAGTATGATGACTTTTGCTTGACAACTTTATTGAATTCCTATAGAATTAGAAGTTGTATTGTACAATGAAAATTTAATAAGGAGGTGCTCCTGTGGGTGCAATGATGATACCTGTTATCATTGCCATTGTTGTCACACTTGTTGTCACTATACCTGTCACATGGGCTTTCGCTACCAGATACCGCATCAAGGTGTATGAAAGTAAGATTGGAACAGCTGAAGAAAAGTCCAGAGAGATTATAGATGAAGCATTGAAAGCAGCAGAAGCGAAGAAGCGCGAAGCACTTCTGGAAGTAAAAGAGGAGACTCTGCGATCCAGAAATGAATGTGAGCGTGAGACGAAGGAACGTCGCGCAGAACTGCAGCGATATGAGAGACGTGTACTTAACAAGGAAGAGAACATCGACAAAAAAGCCGATGCTCTGGAACGTCGTGAAGCATCAATGGCAGCCAGAGAAGAATCACTTTCCCGCAAACATAAGGAAGTGGAAACTGTTCTGGCAAAACAGCAGACCGAACTGGAGCGAATTTCAGGTTTAACCTCCGAACAGGCTAAAGACTATCTTTTAAAAACTGTTGAAAATGATGTAAAACATGACACTGCAAAAATGATTAAGGAGCTGGAAAGCAGAGCTCGTGAAGAAGCAGGCAAGAAAGCAAGGGATTATGTTGTTACGGCAATCCAGAAGTGTGCTGCGGATCATGTGGCGGAAACAACAATTTCTGTTGTACAGCTCCCCAATGATGAGATGAAAGGCAGAATCATCGGCCGTGAAGGCCGGAATATCCGGACTCTGGAGACTCTGACAGGTGTAGACTTGATTATTGATGATACTCCGGAAGCAGTTGTACTGTCTGCTTTTGATCCGATCCGCCGGGAAGTTGCCAGAATTACGCTGGAGAAACTGATTCTGGATGGACGTATTCATCCGGCCAGAATCGAAGAGATGGTGGAGAAGGCTCAGAGAGAGGTGGAGACCAGCATTCGTGAAGAGGGCGAAGCAGCAGCTCTTGAAGTTGGTATCCATGGTATTCATCCGGAACTGATTCGTCTGCTGGGTAAGATGAAATTCAGAACCAGCTATGGCCAGAATGCACTGAGACATTCAGTGGAAGTTGCTCATTTATCCGGATTGCTTGCCGGTGAGATTGGGGTTGATGTGAGAATGGCAAAACGTGCCGGTCTGCTCCATGATATCGGTAAAGCAGTAGATCATGAGATGGAAGGATCCCATGTCCAGCTGGGCGTGGAACTCTGCAGAAAGTATCATGAGTCTCCCATCGTAACCAATGCGGTTGAATCACATCATGGCGATACGGAACCTACTTCTCTGATTGCCTGCATCGTTCAGGCAGCGGATACGATTTCAGCTGCCAGACCCGGTGCGAGAAGAGAGACTTTGGAAACTTATACAAACAGATTAAAACAGTTAGAAGATATTACAAATTCCTATAAAGGTGTTGAAAAGTCTTATGCCGTTCAGGCAGGACGCGAAATTCGGATTATGGTTATACCCGAACAGATCAGTGATGATGATATGGTTCTGCTTGCGAGAAATATTTCCAAGCAGATTGAGGCAGAACTGGAATATCCGGGACAGATTAAAGTTAATGTGATCAGAGAATCACGTGTAACCGATTATGCGAAATAGAATATAACGGGGACGGGCAATTGATTTTGCCCGTCTTTTTTGATACAGGAGGAAAATACATGGAATATGACAATCAGGAACGTTTGCAGAGAATTGGTCGTGAGCTGGCTTATCAGGGGTCTGTCATGAAAATATACAGGGATGATATGAAGATGCCGGATGGCAGGGTTGTTCAGTGGGACTATTTTCATCATAATGGTGGGGCAGCTGTGATACCGGTCCTGGAGGATGGAAGGATTCTGATGGTGCGTCAGTATCGGAATGCGCTGGACCGCTATACGCTGGAGATACCGGCAGGGGCATTTGATTATGAGGGAGAACCAGGATTATCCTGTGCTTCAAGGGAACTGGAAGAAGAAACCGGCTATTGTTCCGATGATTTTACATTTCTGCTTCATATGAATTCCATGCCGGCATTTACCAATGAAAAGGTATCTATTTATGTGGCAAAGCATCTGAAAAAGACAAAACAGCATCTGGATGAGCAGGAGTTTCTGAATGTGGAAGTCTGTGAACCGGCAGAACTGATCGATCTGATTTATAAAGGAGTCCTGACTGACAGTAAGACAGTGTGCGGGCTGCTGGCTTATCAGCTGATGATCAGTCGGGAAAAGGAATACAGATAACAGGTGAATCTGTTTGTATCATGGCGTTAAATTCATTCGACGTTTCCATCATATATATAATACAGAGCAATGCTGCGGAGGAGATATATGCAGGATTATGGCAGGCTGGAAAGAGAGCGGAGAATCTGGCGCCGATTGATGACTGCAGGAGTAGTGGCCGGGTCATTATCCGGACTGGCCGGTTCTTTTTTGCCTGAGTGGGTATTGTATGAAACTTCCATGTATTATGCAGAAGGCAGAAGTCAGGGGCAGGGTCTGCTTTTTTCGGATTTTTTTACGGATACGTATGATTTCCGATATTTTGTGTACTATTTATGTATACGGATTCTGATTCCTTTTGTATTTCTTCTGGCGGGAATTCTGAAGAAAGGATTTGTGCTCCTGAGAATTCAGGCAGCTGCTGAACTGATTGCCCTGACTTTTCAGTCGGTGCTTATTTTCGGGGCGGGGGGGATGGAGATGATGTTTATGAATCTCTGTATTTACCTGATACCGGAAAGCTGTATTTTACTGACGATAATTCTGGCACTTTGTGAGAAAAAAACAGGATTTTCCTCTGTGAAACAGTATATTTTGACGGGAATCAGAGCTGCTTTACTGCTTTGCTGTGGTGCCGTGGTGGAATTTTATCTGTTTCGGAGTTTCATGTGATGAATTCTTGTATATTGCATTATTTTCAGAATTTGTGTATAATGTCATAATGTGCCGGTAATGGAGATTTACCGACACATTTTAGGGAATAATATACGAATTTACTTGAAGGGAGTAATGAACTTGAAGACTTATCAGAATATGACGCGGGATGAGCTTTTAAAGGAAAAGGAAGCATTGGAGGAACAGTATAAGAAGGTTAAGGAGAAAAAACTGAACCTTAACATGTCCAGAGGAAAACCGTCATCAGAACAGCTGGATTTATCCATGCCCATGATGGATTTTCTGAACGGAAAGAGTGATATGCTGGATTCTGAGGGAAATGACTGCAGAAATTACGGTGTTCTTGACGGCCTGAGGGATTGCAAGGAGCTGATGGCTTCTCTTGTTCATACTTCGCCCGAGAATGTGATTATATACGGTAATGCCAGTCTGTCAATTATGTATGATACAGTTTCACGGTCTGTAACCCATGGGGTAAATGGAAGTACTCCCTGGTGTAAACTGGACAATGTGAAATTTCTGTGTCCGGCTCCCGGATATGACAGACATTTTGCGATTACAGAGTATTTCGGAATTGAAATGATCACCATTCCCATGAGAGAAGACGGTCCCGATATGGATCTGGTAGAGCAGTATGTCAACAATGATCCTGCAGTAAAAGGAATCTGGTGTGTTCCCAAGTATTCCAATCCCCAGGGCTACGTCTATTCTGATGAAGTGGTAAAGCGATTCGCGGCACTGAAGCCCGCAGCTGAGGATTTCCGTATTTTCTGGGACAATGCATACTGTGTTCACCATCTGTATACCGATGATCAGCCGGAAATTCCGGAGATTCTTTCCGAATGCGAAAAAGCCGGCAATCCCGATATGGTTTATGAATTTTTCTCAACATCAAAGATTACATTTTCCGGTGCGGGTATTGCAGCTCTGGCGACCTCGAAGAGGAATCTTGATTTCATCAAAAAACAGCTGACGATTCAGACTATCAGCTATGATAAGATCAATCAGTTCAGACATGTGAAATTTTTGAAGGATGCGGAAGGTGTACATGCTCATATGGAAAAGCATGCTGCCATTTTACGCCCTAAATTCCAGGCTGTTCTTGAAATTCTGGAACAGGAGCTTGGCGGTCTGGGCATCGGAAGCTGGATCAGTCCCAAAGGCGGATACTTTATTTCATTTGAAGCTCTCGACGGATGCGCGAAAGCAATTGTTGCAAAGGCTAAAGAAGCAGGTGTTATTCTGACCGGTGCCGGTGCAACCTATCCTTACGGCAGGGATCCGAAAGACAGCAATATTCGTATTGCTCCCAGTTATCCTCCCATGGATGAACTGGTAGAAGCTGCAAAGCTGTTTACACTTTGTGTCAAGCTGGTCAGCATTGATAAATTCCTTGCAGAATAATATTGTTACTGATGATTTGAGGCTGTACCGGAAGCAAGGCAGTGTTTACGGAGCTGTCCGGTACGGTTATGATATTTAAAATTTAAAGGCTGGAGAAACGACTGATGAAAGAAACATTTGTAACACTCGAACAGGTTAAGGATATTGCGGAGCATTATCCGACTCCTTTCCACTTGTATGATGAGAAGGGAATCCGTGAGAATGCAAAGCGTGTCAATGAGGCATTTTCATGGAATAAAGGATTCAGGGAATATTTTGCGGTAAAAGCCAATCCCAATCCGTTTTTGATTCAGATTCTGAAAGAGTACGGCTGCGGCTGTGACTGTTCTTCTCTGACAGAATTGATGCTGGCAAAGGAACTGGGCTTTTCCGGTGAGGAAATCATGTTTTCCTCCAATGCGACGCCTGCGGAAGAGTTTCGCTATGCCAGAGAAACCGATGCCATCATTAATCTGGATGATTTCACCATGATCGATTATCTGGAAGAGACGACAGGTTCTATTCCGGAGACAATCTGCTGCCGTTTCAATCCCGGCGGCGTGTTCCAGATGAGCAACGGAATCATGGACAATCCCGGCGATGCCAAGTACGGTATGACAGAAGAGCAGATTGTGGAAGCGTTTAAAATTCTGAAAGCAAAAGGAGCAAAAAGGTTTGGCATCCATGCTTTCCTGGCCAGCAACACGGTAACCAATGAATATTATCCGGAACTGGCCGGTGTACTGTTCCGTCTGGCAGTAGAGCTGAAAAAAGAGACGGGCGCGGACATCTGTTTCATTAATCTTTCCGGCGGTGTGGGAATTCCCTACACACCGGATAAGGAGCCCAATGATATTATGGCCATCGGCGAGGGTGTAAGAAAAGTCTATGAAGAAATTCTGACTCCCGAAGGCATGGATGATATTGCAATTTATACGGAGATGGGCCGTTTCATGATGGGCCCCTACGGCTGCCTTGTCACTCAGGCGATCCACGAGAAGCACATTTACAAAGAATATATCGGCTGTGATGCCTGCGCGGCAAACCTGATGCGTCCTGCCATGTACGGTTCCTATCATCATATTACGGTACTGGGCAAGGAAGATGCGCCCTGTGATCACAAATATGACATAACCGGTTCTCTTTGTGAGAACAATGACAAATTTGCAATTGACAGAATGCTTCCCGAAATCGACATGGGCGATTATCTGGTGATTCACGATACAGGAGCTCACGGATTTTCCATGGGATATCAGTATAACGGTAAGCTTCGCTCAGCGGAAATTCTTCTGAAAGAGGACGGAAGTTATCAGCTGATCCGCCGTGCCGAAACTGCAAAGGATTATTTTGCAACATTTGATTTCTGCGATATTATTGAAAATCTGGTATAATTGTTAACATTGCTGTAACTGATATATCCGGAATGATACTGAAAAGGTGGCTGACAGGAAATCGGCCGCCTTTTTGAATCTCTGGACAATTATATATTTTGGTCGTATAATGTAATTCGAAAAATCTGCGATAGGAATGGGGAGAAAAATTGGGACAGTTATCACCAATGATGCAGCATTATCTTGCTACAAAAGAACAGTATAAGGATTGTATCCTTTTTTATAGATTAGGTGACTTTTATGAGATGTTTTTTGACGATGCGGTGACCGTATCCCGGGAACTGGAACTGACGCTGACGGGAAAGGACTGCGGACTGGAGGAACGTGCACCCATGTGCGGGATTCCGTATCATGCTTATGAAAGCTACATGAGCCGTCTTGTCCAGAAGGGCTACAAAGTGGCTATTGCGGAGCAGGTGGAGGACCCGAAACTGGCAAAAGGGCTTGTAAAGCGGGAAGTGATTAAGGTAGTTACGCCGGGGACAATTACCAGTGTCCAGGCGCTGGAGGAAGGCCGCAACAATTATCTGATGTGTGTTGTGTATCTGGAAAAGTCATTTGGAGTGGCAACGGCGGATATCAGTACCGGAGATTTTTATGTGACAGAGGTTGGGGGCGTTCGTGCCCTGAATGATGAGATTTACAAATTTATGCCTTCGGAGCTGATCTGCAACGAACCGATGGAGATGAGCGGTGTTGATTTCAATGACCTGAGAGATCGGCTGAATATAGCGGTTTCTTCTCTGGACAGCGTTTATTTCAGTGATGACAGGGTAACCGGAATCCTGAAAAGCCATTTTCGGTCGGAAAGGCTGGATGGACTTGGTTTGCAGGATTATCCCACCGGGATTGTAGCTGCCGGTGCGCTGCTTACATACCTTTATGAAACACAGATGAATACGGTATCTCAGCTGACACGGATTAAGCCGTATCGGACCGGCCGCTTTATGATACTGGATACGTCTACCCGGCGTAATCTGGAACTGACGGAGACTCTGAGGGAGAAAAATAAACGCGGTAGTCTGCTCTGGGTGCTGGATCAGACAAAAACAGCCATGGGAGCCAGAATGCTGCGCACATGGATTGAGCAGCCGCTGGTTGACCGGCAGGAGATTCTTGAACGTCAGGATGCCCTTGAGGAGATGAATGAGAATCAGATTGACAGGGAGGAGTTGCGTGAATATCTGAATCCGGTTTACGACCTGGAAAGATTGATCAGCCGGATGGCGGCAAAGACTGCAAACCCCAGAGACCTGATTGCATTCCGCAATTCTCTGCGGATGCTGCCGCCGATTCGGAATATCATGAAAAATTATCAATGCAGTCTGCTGATGAAACTGACGGAAGAACTGGATACGCTGGAAGATGTCTGCGATCTGATCAATCGTTCCATTGTGGAAGAGCCGCCTTTAACTGTCCGTGAGGGAGGAATTATTAAGGATGGCTATCATGAACTGGCGGATCAGTATCGGAAAGCCAGCACGGAAGGGAAAAGCTGGCTGGCTGAACTGGAAAGCAGGGAACGGGAAAAAACCGGCATTAAAAATCTCCGTATAAAATTCAATAAAGTATTCGGATATTACCTTGAAGTGACGAATTCTTTCAAAAGTCTGGTACCGGATTATTATGTGCGGAAGCAGACACTGACCAATGCGGAACGCTACACTACAGATGAACTGAAGCATCTGGAGGAGGTAATTCTGGGGGCAGAAGATAAGCTCTGCGGTCTGGAATATGATCTGTTTTGTGAAATCCGTGATAAAATTGCCTCCGATGTGGCAAGAATTCAGAAAACGGCCAAGGCTGTGGCTCAGGTTGATGTACTGGCTTCTCTGGCAGCAGTCAGCGACAGGAATGATTATGTACGTCCGAACATTAATATCAAGGGTATTATCGATATTAAAGACGGGCGCCATCCCGTAGTGGAGAAAATGATGCGCGACGGACAGTTTGTAGCCAATGATGTGTATCTGAACAATACCGGAAAAAGAGTGTCGATCATTACAGGCCCCAATATGGCGGGTAAATCAACTTATATGCGGCAGGCAGCGCTTCTGGTGCTCATGGCACAGATCGGTTGTTTTGTGCCTGCTTCTTCAGCCAATATCAGTATTTGTGACCGCATTTTTACAAGAGTAGGTGCTTCGGATGATCTGGCCAGCGGCCAGAGCACTTTTATGGTGGAGATGACAGAAGTAGCCAATATTCTGCGCAATGCTTCGAAAAACAGTCTGCTGATTCTGGATGAAATCGGGCGGGGGACCAGTACATTTGACGGTCTCAGCATTGCCTGGGCTGTGATCGAGTATATCAGTAATACGAAGACATTAGGCGCAAAAACCTTGTTTGCAACCCATTATCATGAGCTGACTGAACTGGAAGGAAAGCTTGCCGGGGTTAATAATTACTGTATTGCCGTGAAGGAAAACGGCGACGATATCGTTTTTTTGAGAAAGATTGTTAAAGGCGGAGCTGATAAAAGCTATGGGATTCAGGTAGCCAGACTGGCCGGTGTGCCGGAACCGGTTCTGAACCGGGCAAAAGAGATTGCGGAAGCTTTAACGGATGCGGATGTGATGGCAAAATCAAAGGAACTGGCGATTTCGTCGGGAAACAGCTCAAGAATCTGCGTAAAGAAACCGGATGAGGTGGATATGGCTCAGCTGACACTGTTTGATACGGTACAGGAAGATGATATCATTAAGGAATTGACGGATGTGGATCTGGGAAATATGACTCCCATCGATGCACTGAATTTTCTGTATCAGATGCAGTCAAAGCTGAAAAACAGAGTTTAGACGTATAATCTGAAGAGTGAAATAATCACGAAATGGTGAAATAACATGGGGAAAATACATTTACTGGATCAGAGTACGATTAATCAGATCGCGGCAGGCGAGGTCATTGACCGGCCGGTTTCCGTGGTGAAGGAATTGACAGAAAATGCGATAGATGCAGGCGCGACTGCTGTTACGGTGGAGATTAAACAGGGAGGGACAACCATGATCCGGATAACCGATAACGGGAGCGGAATCGGATCGGAGGATATACCTGAGGCGTTTCGGCGCCATTCCACCAGTAAAATTGCCCAGGCAGCAGATCTGCTGACGGTATCCAGTCTCGGATTTCGCGGGGAAGCTCTTTCCAGTGTGGCAGCAGTTGCCAGAGTGGAACTGATCACCCGCACACACAGCAGTCTGGTGGGTAACCGGTATGTAATTGAAGGCGGGAAGGAACTGACGCTGGAAGAAGCGGGAGCACCGGAGGGGACGACAATCATTGTAAGAGATTTATTCTACAATACGCCTGCCCGCAGAAAATTCCTGAAAACACCTGCCACGGAAGGCGGATATATTTATGACATGATCGGAAAAATCGCTTTATCGAGACCTGATATTTCGTTTCGTTTCATTCAGAACGGCCAGAACAAGCTGCATACTTCCGGAAATCACAATCTGAAGGATGTGATTTATCATATTTACGGACGGGAAATGACCAGGGAACTGATTCCCATATCCTATAAAAGTTCCTTTTTCAGCATTGACGGATTTATCGGGAAGCCGCTGATTTCCAGAAGTACACGATCCTGTGAGATTTACTTTATCAACGGTCGATATATCCGCAGTAATCTGATTCATAAGGCCATTGAAGAGGGATACCGCAACTTTCTGATGCAGCATAAGTTTCCGTTTACTGTTTTCAATATAACGATCGATCCGGAATTCACGGATGTGAATGTGCATCCTTCCAAAATGGAACTGCGTTTCCGCAATCAGGAGTATCTGTATGAAGAAATTGTAACGGCTGTCCGCAGGACGCTGACGAGAGGTGAACTGTCACCTGATTTTACGGTGGAGGCTGCAGAGCAGAAGACTGTTCGGAAGCAGGCAGAAACAATCCGGAGTGAACACCTGCTGAAAAAAGAGGAAAAACCGCAGGACAGAATTATTTCTGGAAAGGCAGTTCAGCTGCAGGAGGGAAAAGCCGGGCAGCTGCAGCCAGAACTGCAGGGTGAAGAAAACAGTCAGTTGCGGACAGAGCTGCCGGGGGGAGAAAACAGTCAGTTGCGGACAGAGCTGCAGGAGAAGAAGCTTACTCAGAATCCGGTACGGATGCCGGAGAAAACTGACGCTGTACCTGACACATTTGAAAAGGTTCCCGTCCAGCCTCAGCAGAATGCTGATGAAAAAACGGAAACTCCAAAACCGGAGCGGAGACAGGAGAGGGGACCGGAGCCTTTTGAAGCAAAACGCAGGGAAAGGATGGTTAGAGAAGAAAAAGCATTTTATGAAGCAGAAGCAGTTGATGTACGACAGCAGAATCTGTTTGAGGATAAACTTCTGACTGTGGACACAGTATCTCAGATTAAGCTGGCGGGACAGATTTTTGATACATACTGGATCGTTCAGTATCAGGATACTTTTCTGATCATTGATCAGCATGCGGCTCATGAAAAAGTGCTATATGAATCCATTATCAAACGTTTGAAGAATCAGGAATACAATACACAGCAGATGAATCCTCCGGCAATTATTTCGCTGACGCCGCGGCAGCAGGAGCAGTTCAGGGAGCTTTCCGGTCTGCTTGCGGAGATGGGATTTGAAGTGGAACCTTTCGGGGGCAATGAATACGCAGTTTACGGAATGCCGGACAATCTGGTAGGAGCAGATCCCATGGATCTTCTGGATGAGATTCTGGAAACGGCAGGAGAAAAGGGGCGGATAACGCCGGAAGCTGTATATGAAAAAGCGGCATCTCTGGCATGTAAAGCGGCGATTAAAGGAAATCAGAGGCTTTCAGAAGCAGAGGCGGTTCATCTGATTGCTGATCTGGTCAATCTGGAAAATCCCTATACCTGCCCTCATGGACGTCCAACCATGATTAAAATGACAAAATATGAGCTTGAAAAAAAATTCAAGAGAGTTTTGTAATAGCAGAAACAGAGTAACTGGAAAGGAAAAGGAGACAATATGAAAAAGCCTCTGGTGATATTGACAGGGCCCACAGCAGTGGGAAAAACCGCATTGTCCATCAAACTGGCAAAGAGGATTCACGGTGAGATCATCAGTGCTGATTCCATGCAGGTATACAGGCGCATGGATATCGGTTCTGCCAAAATCACACCCCGGGAAATGGATGGAGTGCCGCATTATCTGATTGACGTGCTGGAGCCACAGGAAGAATTCAATGTGGTCACATTTCAGCAGATGGCCGGAGAGGCCATGGAGAAAATCTATGCGGCCAACCATATTCCCATTATTGTGGGTGGAACCGGATTCTATATTCAGGCAATTCTCAATGACATTGCATTTACGGAAACACAAACCGATACTTCCTGCAGGCAGCTTCTGGAAAAGCAGGCGGCAGAATACGGTGCTGCATGGCTTCATGACCGGCTTCGGGAAGTGGATCCCGGTGCGGCCTGTGAGATTCATCCCAATAATGTGAAACGGGTCATCCGGGCGCTGGAATTCTATCAGGAGACGGGAACCCGGATTTCGGAGCACAATGAAGAGCAGAGGCAGAAACAGTCCCCATACAATTTTGCCTATTTTGTCCTGAATATGGACCGGCAGAAGCTGTATGACCGGATTGAACTGCGGATCGATCAGATGCTGGAGCAGGGACTTCTGGAGGAGGTCAGGGAACTTCAGGCAGAGGGATGTCATGAAGGCATGGTCAGTATGCAGGGACTCGGCTACAAAGAAATTCTGGCATATCTTCAGGGGAAATATACCTTTGAGGAAGCTGTATATATTCTGAAACGCGATACAAGACATTTTGCTAAAAGACAGCTTACATGGTTCCGCAGGGAACGTGAGGTATGCTGGATCCGGAAAGAGGATTATGCATACGATGAAGACCGGATGCTGGAAGCCATGCTTGGAATTTTAGATGAGAAGAATATAACAGGCGGCAGTTCGGAACAGGGCGGTCATTGATTGCCGGCCGGGCTGGCTGTATTGATATAAAATTTAAGAGGAAACAGGTTATGAGCAATAAAATACAGATTCAGAAAGAATTAAAGGAATTATATCTTTCCATGGGGCTTTCCGAGGAGGTTCAGGCCCTTGGTCAGGAAGCGGAAGAAGCGCTTGCAGAGCGGTTTCAGGAAATTGACCGGGTGGCACGGTTCAATCAGATGAAGGTTCTGAAAGCCATGCAGTCATGTCGGGTGGCAGAGCAGCATTTCGCCACATCCACAGGTTACGGATACAATGATGACGGACGGGATGTTCTGGAAAAAGTGTATGCCGGAACATTTCACACGGAGGATGCGCTGGTCCGGGCACAGATCACCTGCGGGACCCATGCGCTGCATCTGGCACTGGCGGCCAATCTGCGTCCGGGGGATGAACTGTATTCGCCGGTGGGAAAACCCTATGATACACTGGAAGAGGTAATCGGTATCCGGCCTTCTGCCTGTTCGCTGGCAGAGTACGGTGTGACCTATGCCCAGACAGATCTGCTGCCGGACGGAAGCTTTGACTGGGACAATATCCGCAGATCCATCAATGAGCGGACAAAGGTTGTTACGATTCAGCGTTCCAAAGGATATGACAGCCGCCCCACTTTATCGGTGGACCGGATTGGAGAGCTGATTCATTTTATTAAAGAAATCAAGCCGGAAGTGATTGTTATGGTAGACAATTGCTACGGTGAATTTATTGAGACCAGAGAGCCTTCCGATGTGGGAGCGGATATGGTTGTAGGCTCCCTGATCAAGAATCCCGGCGGCGGTCTGGCTCCGGTGGGCGGATATATTGCAGGAAGAAAGGACTGTATCGAGCGCTGCGCATACAGGCTGACTTCTCCCGGCCTCGGCAAAGAGGTTGGTGCCAGTCTGGGGCTGAATCAGACATTTTTCCAGGGTCTCTTCCTGGCTCCCACCGTATCGGCAGGTGCGCTGAAAGGTGCTGTTTTTGCCGCTTACATTTACGAAAAACTGGGCTTTAAAGTGATTCCTGATTCCAGAGAGAGCCGTCATGATATTATTCAGGCAGTGGAACTGAAAACTCCGGAGGGGCTGAAAGCATTCTGCAAAGGGATTCAGATGGCGGCTCCGGTGGACAGCTTCGTTGTACCTGAGCCATGGGCAATGCCGGGATATGATTCGGAGGTTATCATGGCAGCCGGAGCATTTGTGCAGGGTTCCTCCATTGAACTGAGTGCCGATGGACCGCTGCGCCCGCCGTATACAGTATTTTTCCAGGGAGGGCTGACCTGGGATCATGCCAGGTTCGGTATTCTTATGTCGGTGCAGCAGATGAAGGAAGCCGGTCAGCTCTGATTGGCTGAAAAAGATGTTTACAAGCGGGCCTGATGCAGCTTTTTAGCCTGAAGCATGACCTGCTGAACAGTTACAGAAATATCATTTTTCCGTCAGATTTTTTTAAGAAAAGTAAAAAATTTGTGAACATGGAACTTTATCTATACTTTTATGCAGAATTATGTTAGAATATACTGGCCTGTAAGATGATATATAACACATGACATTCTGCCTGACCGGAAGAATGAGCCATGTTACGATTAAGGGACTCCCTGTTTCGGAACGTCCCTATGAAAAATGTATGGAGAGAGGCGCTGCTTCTTTGAGTGATGCGGAGCTCCTGGCGGTCATATTGAAAAGCGGGACCAGAAATCGTAATTCCGTGGAAGTGGCCAGAGAAATTCTGATGCTGTGCGGAGATGATGGCCGGATCGGAAATCTGCGCAGTCTGACTTCGGCTCAGCTGATGCATATTGAAGGAATCGGACAGGTGAAGGCTATTCAGATTCAATGTCTTGCTGAACTTTGCAGCAGGATGTCGGAGTATACGTACAGTCGTAAAGTACTGTTGAATTCACCGGATCGGATTGCAGAGTATTACATGGATATTTTCGGACAGCTGAAGCAGGAAGAGATGCATCTGGTATTTCTGGATACAAAGAACCACTGGATTCAGGAGATTCTTCTGACAAAAGGGACTGTGAATGCTTCACTGGTTTCCACAAGAGAACTGTTCATCGAAGCACTTCGTTATTGTGCGGTTCATGTGGTTATGATTCACAATCATCCCAGTGGAGATCCGACTCCCAGTGCAGAAGATATAGCTGTGACAAAAAAAGTAAGAGAAGCAGGTGAATTGCTGGATATCCGGCTGATCGATCACATTATTATCGGAGATAACCGGTATTTCAGTATGAAGGCGGCAGGTTATCTGTAGCCTGCAGACAGGAATTCAACGTATTCCTGCTTCGGAGCAGGGGTGTGGTCTGATATTATATTTTTAAGAAGGTAAGGATGCAGATGGAAGAAAAAAAGGAAGTTAATCGGCCTTTGAGGTTTGTACTGACAGGTTTGACTGTATTATTCATTGCTCTGATTGGAATATCCGTGTTCAGAAGTGATTCTGTAAGTGGTGTACAGTCGGTGGCAGAATCTGTGCTGATGCCCATGCAGGAAGGGCTTAATAAAACCGGTTCTGCAATCGTGGATATTGTGACCAACGTGGAATCACTCCGGAAAGCGCAGAAAGAGAATGAAGAGTTAAAGGAACAGGTTATGCAGCTGCAGCAGGAGATCAGTCTGATGCAGCAGGATAAATATGAAATTGATGAATACAGAGAACTTTTTAAACTTTCCAATCAGTATGAGGATTACGAGATGACCGGTGCCAATGTGATTGCAAAGGATTCCGGCAACTGGTTCCATTCTTTTATTATTGATAAGGGGACTAATGACGGACTGGCAGTGGATATGGCAGTGCTGGCCCAGGGAGGTCTTGCCGGTATCATTACTTCTGTCGGTCCTTCTTCGGCCAGGGTGATGTCGATCATTGATGATGACAGCAATATTACGGCTATGTCCATGAGTACAAAAGAGCGATGCATGGTATCCGGAGATCTGGAACTGTATGAAGACGGCAGGATGCGTATCATGTATGTGGAGAAGGATGCCAGCATTTCCGAAGGCGACAAGATTGTAACATCCAATATCAGTACAAAGTATCTGCCGGGCCTGATGATCGGCTATGTGGACAGGATTGAAACAGATGCCAATAATATGACGAAATCAGGTACCATTATACCGTATGTGGATTTCAGTCATCTGGATACGGTACTTGTTATCACGACGCTGAAGAATAACGGTGACGATATTGAGGAATAACAAAAAGCGGACCGCCGGGTTTTCTGTCGGAAGAACCGGGGAATCTTCGGTATAAAAAGAGGTTTGGTATATGAAAAAATATGGATCCATGCTGGTATTTATAACAGTCGTTTTTCTGATCCAGGTGAATGTATTTCCTTCTGTTGATCTGATTCGGATTTCACCGAATCTTCTGATTGTTATCATAGCCGGGTACGGTTTATCGAAAGGTCACAGAGTGGGGATGATAGCCGGGATTTATTCCGGCTTTCTGATGGATATCATGTATGGGAGCATACTGGGATACTACATGCTTCCGTATATGTATATCGGCTATGTCTGCGGCTATTTCCGCAGATATCTGAATGACGATAATTATATTATTCCTGCCATCCTTTGCGGTGTCAGTGATTTTTGCATGGGATTTTATATCTTTGCTTTCAGCTTTGCGCTTCGCAACCGGCTGAATTTCGGCTTCTATCTGTGGCATATCATACTGCCGGAAGTCGTCTATACAATGATTATTTCCCTGGTGTTATTCCGGGTTCAGATTCTTGTAAACAGGAAAATCGATATTTGGGTTAAAAAGAGGGGCAGAAGAATTGCTGAAAAATCTATTAAGTAATTTACTATATCAACTGAAAAGTGTTCTTACATCCAGATTGTTTGTGGTTGGCGTGGTGTCTGCCCTGATGTTCGGTACTCTGGTTGCCCGTCTGTTTACGCTGCAGATTGTGGAAGGGGAAAGTTATCAGGAAGAGTATCAGCAGACCAGTACCAAAACAGTGGAAGAAAGCTACACAAGAGGAACCATTTACGATCGCAACGGAAAGAAACTGGCTTACAACAAGCTGGCATACTCGGTGGGGATTGTAGATAATGGTTCCTACAATGCTTATGAGCGGAATCTGATGATTCTGAGGCTGATTGAAATACTGGATAAACATGAAGAGACATACTCACCGGCTCTTTCCATTGCCTGTGAAAATGGTGAATATGTTTTTACTACATCATCCGAGCGTGCTCTGGTCCGTTTTCTGAAAGATGTGGATGTATACAGTGAAGAGGAGAATGCATCGGAAGAGAAAACGCATTCTGT
This sequence comes from Lachnospiraceae bacterium, assembly GCA_051879195.1. GTDB lineage: Bacteria > Bacillota > Clostridia > Lachnospirales > Lachnospiraceae > TWA4. The sequence goes on along the minus strand of JBJELO010000264.1, from coordinate 6,916 downwards.
TGACTGGTATACTCCTGAGTATGTGGTGGAGAAGCTGGCCGATCGTTATGGTGCAGGCATTACCATTGAGAACGGGCGCAAGGAACAGACTTATGAGCTGGATCAAGAGACACTTCTGAAACTGGTGGATATCCGTTATGCGCTGGCTTTGAATTCCTATCGTAAGTATGTACCTGCAATTATTGCAGCTGATGTATCAGAAGAGACGGTTTCCGATATTATGGAACACGAGTATGATCTGCTGGGAGTTTCCATTGAGCAGGACAGTATCCGTACTTATGCTGACGCTGAATATTTTGCACCGATTATCGGCTATACCGGTCAGGTTTCTTCAGAGGATCTGGATTTACTGGATGACTCCTATTCAGCAGGCGACATTATCGGAAAGACCGGCATTGAAGCCAGCTATGAAGACGTACTGAAGGGAACAAAAGGCAGTAAAAATCTGGTCGTGGATAATCAGGGTATTGTTCTCAGCGTGGAAAGTGAGACAGAAGCGAAAGCGGGCAATGATGTATATCTGACTATTGACCGGGATCTGCAGGTGGCTGCCTACAATCTGCTGGAGCAGCATCTGGCAGGGATTCTGGTTTCCAAGATTGTCAATGGAGAGGTGACCATTACACCAGGTATGGCTTCATCCGATATTATGATCCCCATTAAGGATGTTTATTATCAGCTGATCAATAATAATGTTCTGTCGATTAAGAAGTTTGCTGATGAGGATGCATCGGAGACAGAAAAAAGCATGTATCGCAAGCATGCAGCCAAGATGGAAGAGATGATTGATTCCGTATGCAGCATTCTGCTGGATGAAAACAGTAAAGTTAATGATGCTTATTCGGAGGAAGAGGAAGACAGTCTGAATTATGTATTCAATCTTCTGCAGGATGAAGAAATCCTGAAAAAGAATGCGATCGACAAGTCATCTGATTTGTACAGGCAGTGGACTTCCGATGAAATCAGTCTGAGGAGCTTCCTGCTTTCCGCGCTGACCCGCGGATGGATCGATGTTACAAAACTGAATCTCGATAGTCGTTATGCAGATACGGAAGAAACAATGAATGCTCTGGTGAATACTTTAAGAGAACTTCTTCTGGAAGATGAAGAATATAATAAAAAAGTTTATCGTTATCTGATCGATTCCAATACCATCAGCGGCAATGAACTTTGTCTGGCTTTATTTGATCAGGGAATTCTGAAGTATAATGAAGAAGATTACAACAGCCTGAAAAATGGTGGAAGTGCATATTCTTTTATTAAAGAGAAGATTTCCGGTATCGAGATAACTCCTGCTCAGCTGGCGCTTGATCCCTGCTCGGGTTCTGTTGTTCTGACAGATGTAACAACGGGAGAAGTTCTGGCGCTGGTAACATATCCCAGTTATAATAATAACAGGGTTACCAGTGACAGCAGTTATTTTGCAGGGCTGAATGTGGATCTTTCCAAGCCCCTGTATAATCGTGCTACACAGACCAGAACAGCACCCGGTTCCATATTTAAGCCGATTACAGCTCTTGCCGGTATGAAAGAAGGAGTTCTTGGCGTCGACGAAAAGATTACTACGGCTTCAAATGGTACTTTCACCGGTGCCGGTTATGAATTGAAGTGTTCAATTGCACCGAGTAATCACGGTACGCTGGGTATAGCTACCGCACTGGAGAAATCCTGTAACTATTTCTTCTCGGAAGTTGCTTATCGTCTGTCCCTCGATTCCAATGGCAAATACAGCGAGACAAAAGGAGTGGCTTCAATAGCCAAATATGCGGAGATGTTCGGCCTGGGTGAAAATTCAGGCATTGAGATTTCGGAAATTTCACCGAAAGTTACAAAATCCGATGCTGTTCCTTCCGGTATCGGCCAGGGTACTCATAACTATACAAATACACAGATCAACCGTTATCTGACGGCTCTGGCAACAAAGGGTGATGTACTTGATCTGAATCTGGTTAAAAAGACGACGGATCCTCAGGGTAATACACTGGATGAGTGCAAGAAGGAAGTTATCAGAAAGCTGGATTTCGAGGAGGAACAGTGGAATGTTGTGCATGAAGGTATGCACAATGCAATTTATGCGAACAGCAAGTACAGCAGCTGGTTTTCGAAACTTGATATTCAGGTGGCGGGAAAAACCGGTACTGCTCAGGAGGATAAGAAACGGGGAAACCATGCAAACTTTATCTGTTTTGCCCCCTATGATTCTCCAGAAGTGGCAATCAGTGTATCCATACCGTACGGCTATACGGCAGCCAATTCCGTATCGGTAGCCAGCGATGTGCTGGCATATTACTATGGAAAGCTGGATTTGAAAACAATCCTGAAAGGCAGTGCTGCTTCTGCATCAGGAGCAGCAGATCCGGCTGATTGATTGAGTACAGAGGAGGCATTATGAAACAGGCGGTTATTGTAAAAGGCAATATTAACAGAGGAGCCAAGGGAATTACGGTCATTCTGGACAAAGATATGCCCTTTCGTGAACTTCAGAAGTGTGTAGCGGAAAAATTTAAAGAACTTTCCGGTTTTCTGGGAGAGAGCAGGATGGCTGTCGCTTTCGAAGGAAGGGGACTGACACCGGCTCAGGAACAGTCTCTGCTGGATATTATAACGGAAAATTCCGGTATTGAGATATTATTTCTCCTGGAAGATGATCCGGAAAAAGAAGTATTGTACGCTCAGAAACTGGAAGCTGCCATACAGCTGCAGCAGCAGAAACCGGCGGAAAACATGTTTTATAAAGGAACGCTGCGTTCCGGTCAGGTGGTGGAATCGGAATCCAGCGTGGTAATAATCGGTGATGTCAATCCGGGAGGGAAGGTTGTATCCGGGGGCAATATCATTATACTGGGAGCACTGAAAGGTGTTGCCTGTGCAGGAATCACCGGCAACCGACAGGCGTTTGTTGTGGCGCTGGAGATGAAGCCTACTCAGATCCGAATTGATAATATTGTTGCCAAATGCGGTGATGTGCCATCAGGCAGACATCGTCTGAAAAAGAAAAAGACAGTTGATGAAACACCGAAAATTGCGGTTTTGCGTGAGGAAAACATATTTATAGAGAATCTTGACAGGGAAACGTTATCTTCTCTGGATATATCATAAAAACAACTGGAAATTCGCGGATATATCGGTTACAATAGAAGTAATATTCAGAAAGATATGGCAGAATAGTTGGACAGATTTCCTGCTGCCTGATGTGAATAAATGGAACAGTAATGGAGGATAAATAAATGGGAGAAGTCATAGTAGTAACTTCCGGTAAAGGTGGTGTGGGCAAGACCACAACGACAGCCAACGTCGGTACAGGGTTGGCAATGATGAATAAAAAAGTGGTGCTGGTTGATACGGATATCGGTTTGCGTAATCTGGATCTGGTGCTGGGATTGGAGAACCGTATCGTATATACTCTTGTGGATGTGGTGGAAAATAACTGCCGGCTGAAACAGGCTCTGATTAAGGATAAAAGATATGACAATCTGTATCTTCTTCCCTGCGCGCAGACCAGAGAAAAAACAGCTGTCAATCCGGAGCAGATGAGAGCACTTACGGAAGAACTGAAATCGGAGTTTGATTATGTGATTCTTGACTGTCCCGCCGGAATTGAACAGGGCTTTAAGAATGCCATTGCCGGAGTGGATCGGGCACTTGTCGTAACGACGCCTGAAGTTTCAGCTATTCGTGACGCAGACCGTATTATCGGCCTGCTGGAAGCCAATGGTATTTCGGATAATGCACTGATTGTAAACCGCATCCGTATGGATCTGGTGAAAAAAGGTGAGATGATGTCCATTGATGATGTTGTGGATGTACTTGCAATCAAATTGATCGGTGCAGTTCCGGATGATGAGAATATTGTGATTGCAACCAATCAGGGCGAGCCGCTGGTGGGAAGAGAAGATACACTGGCAGGAAAAGCCTACATGAATATATCAAAAAGAATTCTTGGCGAGGAGATTCCGCTGATGAATCTGGACGAAGGAAACAGTTTCTGGAAGAGGCTGCGCGATCTCTTCAGAGGATGATAGAAAAGGAGGGGTATCTATGAATTTGTTGGATTTTTTTCGGAAAAAGCCTTCCTCCGGTTCTGTTGCAAAAGATCGGCTTCAGCTGCTGCTGGTTTCTGACCGGTCTGCCTGTTCTCCGGAGATGATGCAGGCAATCAGAGATGACATTATCGCAGTAATTTCAAAATATATGGATGTTGATATGGATGATATCAATATTGAGCTGACAACCACGGAAGTTGACGGCTCCAGAAAGCAAGTACCCACACTGTATGCGAATATACCGATTAAGGATGTAAAAAGGGACAAGGGTACACAATCATAATGTTTGCTTTTCAGAAATATAAGTTCAGACATTTTAATTTTAAATTACTGCTTTGTATTATCTTCTTGTCCGTTATGGGTATTCTGATTATTCGGAGTGCGACTCTCAGTACTGGTGAGGAGTCTACCTATACCAAACAGATTATGGGTGTTGTCATCGGTATGGCAGCCATGTTGATTGTATCTCTGATTGATTACCGTTGGATTGCAAAAATGTATCTGGTGGTTTATCTGGGGATATGCGGGCTGCTTGCCCTGACCCGTTTTACTCCTCTTGGTACGGATGCGGGAACCGGGGCAAAGCGCTGGATTGATATCGGGCCGATTCGTATTCAGCCTTCTGAATTTGCCAAGGTGGCTATGGTCATTGTACTGGCCCGCTTTTTTCAGATTTATGAAGAAAGAATCAATGCACTGGGAGTTGTTGCATTAAGTATCATACTGGTGGGAATTCCGCTTCTGCTGGTTATGGCACAGCCTGATCTGTCCACTTCGCTGGTTATCATGTTTATTTTTATTGTTATGATTTTTACTGCGAAGATCAGTTATCGGTGGATTCTGTCGGTTCTGGCAGTGGTAACGCCGTTTGCGGCTGTATTTATTTTCCTCGTGGAGAAAGATATGGTTCCGTTTCTGGAGAAATATCAGCGAAATCGTATTCTTTCATTTTTACATCCACAGGATTATCCGGATCTGGCTATGCAGCAGACCACATCTGTTATGGCAATCGGATCCGGAGGACTTTATGGTAAAGGTCTGTTTAACGAAAGTCTTGATTCAGTCAAAAACGGCAATTATCTGATGGAAGAGGACACGGATTTTATTTTTGCGGTAGCAGGCGAAGAACTTGGTTTCGCCGGATGCTGTTTAATTATTGCAATTTTGTTTTTAGTTGTGGTAGAATGTCTTGTGACAGCAAGTCGCGCACAGGATGCAGCAGGTCGTCTGATTGCTACGGGGATTGCAGCTCAGATTGCCTTTCAGAGTTTTGTGAACATTGGGGTAGCCACTTTTATCCTGCCCAACACAGGACTCCCGCTTCCTTTTATCAGTGCCGGCCTCAGTTCGCTGCTGAGTGTTTTTGTAGGAGCAGGTATGGTGTTCAACATAGGCATGCAGAGAAAACAGATTTAAAATATAAAGAAGAGTCAATATGAAAAAAGGTAATGAACCATCAGGAGGTATGCAAAATGAATATTGGACTTATTGCACATGACTCAAAAAAGAAGTTGATGCAGAATTTTTGTGTGGCATACAGAGGGATTATGAGCAAAAATGAATTGTATGCTACAGGTACTACGGGGAGACTGATTGAAGAAGTCACCAATTTGAATGTTCACAAGTTTCTGGCAGGTCATCTGGGTGGGCAGCAGCAGTTATCTGCCCATATTGAACAGAACCTGATTGATCTTGTAATCTTTCTGCGTGATCCCCTGTCCCCCAAATCTCATGAACCGGATGTGAATAATGTCGTTAAAATCTGCGACATTCATAATATCCCTCTGGCCACCAATGTCGCTACCGCGGAGCTTCTGATCAAGGCTCTTGACAATGGGGATCTCGACTGGAGAGAAGTATACAAATAACTGGAGTGACAATTACGAAATTGAATATGAATAAATTCAGAAAGATTGCTGTTTTGCTTGCAGTATCTGTCCTTCTGACCGGTTGTGGTTTCGGAGGGAAAGAAGTGCTTCTACCTAATGAGCACAAGCTGTCGGAAGACGCAAAGGCCGTTTCCTCTCTGACAACCGGAAAACAGGAATGGACAGGCGGCAGTCTGTGCATTCCCGAAGATTCTTCCGTATATGAGGATGAAGAAATCAGTGCCGGTGCTGCACTTTTGTTCAATCTGGATGAACCTGAGGTACTGTATGCGAAAAATGTTTATCAGGAGATGAATCCTGCAAGCCTTACTACCCTGTTTACTGCATATGTAGTGCTTCAGAATAAAGAACTTTCAGATACGGTTACGGTACAGACGGATGCGCTTACCGGACTGGCACACACTTCCACTGCAGGTCTGAAAGCAGGTGATCAGGTTACTGTAGAGCAGCTTCTGTACGGAATGCTGCTTTGCTCGGGTGTGGATGCTGCCAATGTGCTGGCTGTGGAAACAGCCGGCGATAAAGAGTCTTTCGTCAGGATGATGAATCGGGCGGCCAAAGAATGCGGATGTGTTGACACACAGTTTCAGAATCCCAATGGTCTGACGGAACAGGGACACTATACGACGGCATATGATGTTTATCTGATTGTGCGTAAACTGATGCAGGATCAGCGATTTCTGGATATTATTTCCTCAGGGACCTATAAAGCGGTTTATCGGAATGCAGACGGAGAAAAATGTGAGGGAATTTATACCTCTACTGTTCAGTATGCAGAAAAAGGAATTTCCAGGATCGGATCTGTTCAGATTGTTGGCGGAAAGACCGGTACAACCAGTTCGGCAGGTCACTGTCTTGCTTTGATCTGTACCGGCAGTTCGGGGAAACATTACCTTGCTGTCGTTCTGAAAGCAAAAAGCTATGACAGCCTGTATGAACAAATTGAACATATTGTAAAGAAAATTGAAAAATAATGTTGTGTTT
>JBJELO010000263.1:0-6846 GCA_051879195.1 Lachnospiraceae bacterium | reverse complement strand
GCCGGAGCAAAACCCGGCTTCGTCATCTACCACACCAACTACTCCCTCATGGCAGCCCCCACCTTAAAAGGACTCACCGAGGTAAAAGAATAGACAGGCACCTGCGAAACATAAAGCAGCTGAACGGGAGCGTATTCCCCGCAGCGGGCATGCGTTACCCTCCCATGCGCCTGCGAAACGTAAATGCAGCTGGACGGGATTGTGTTCCCCGTAGCGGGCGTTTCCAGCCCGCCAAGGGGAATATAATCCCGTCCAGCTGCTTTATACTTTCCCAGGCTGCATCCTAATTCTTAAAGCTGTGGATCGGTGCCGGGATTCTTCCTTTTCGACTGATAAATTCACTGCAGTCACATGTATTAACCGCCTGAACCGGTGCTGAGCCAAGAAGTCCTCCGAATTCCACGGTGTCTCCTATTTTACATCCGATTGCCGGTATGATACGTACCGCTGTGGTTTTCTGATTGATCATGCCGATGGCTGCTTCATCCGCCATAATACCGGAGATGGTGGATGCCGGTGTGTCACCGGGTACTGCGATCATGTCCAGACCGACGGAGCAGACACAGGTCATGGCTTCCAGTTTTTCAATGGTCAGCCTGCCTGCCCGTACTGCATCGATCATCCCCTGATCTTCGCTGACAGGGATGAATGCACCGCTTAAGCCGCCCACATAGGAGCTGGCCATAACGCCGCCTTTTTTTACCTGATCATTCAGCAGAGCCAGCGCCGCAGTTGTTCCGGGCGCACCTACAGATTCCAGTCCCATCTCTTCCAGAATTTCAGCTACGGAATCACCAACCGCAGGAGTCGGTGCCAGAGACAGATCTACGATACCAAAAGGAACTCCGAGACGTTTGGAAGCCTCCTGCGCTACCAGCTGGCCCATACGTGTTACTTTAAATGCTGTCTTCTTGATTGTTTCACACAGGACCTCAAAATCTTCTCCGTGAACCGCTTCCAGTGCATGTTTCACAACACCGGGACCGCTGACACCCACATTGATGATGGCATCTCCCTCTGTTACGCCGTGGAAGGCACCTGCCATAAACGGATTGTCATCCGGTGCATTGCAGAATACCACCAGCTTCGCACAGCCCAGAGAGCCATTGTCCTTTGTGCGTTCAGCCGTAGCCACTACGATTTCACCCATCAGTCTCACCGCATCCATATTCAGGCCGGTTTTGGTTGAGCCCAGGTTGACGGAACTGCAGACACGTTCCGTTACAGCCAGAGCTTCGGGAATGGAACGCATCAGATTCTCTTCCGCAGGTGTCATACCTTTGGCAACCAGAGCGGAATATCCGCCCAGAAAATTCACTCCCATTTCCATGGCGGCACGATCCAGTGTTCTGGCAATCGTCACGAAATCTTCCGGTGTTTTGCAGGCTGCAGCACCAACCAGTGCGATAGGCGTTACAGAAATTCGTTTATTTACAATGGGAATTCCGTATTCCAGCTCGATCTCCTTGCCTACGGAAACCAGATCCCGCGCATATGTGGTAATCTTGTTGTAAATCTTTTCATTCAGACGGTCCAGATCTGCATCAATGCAGTCCAGCAGACTGATGCCCATGGTAATGGTGCGGACATCCAGCTTCTCGCTGCGGATCATCTCATTGGTTTCATGTACTTCAAAAATATTAATCATGAGACAACTCCTTAAATTCTATGCATCTTTGTGAAAATTTCTTCTTTCTGGCAGCTGATCTTAACTCCCAGTCCTTCTCCGATCACGTCGAGGTCTTTTACCATGTCGGCAAACGGTTTTTCTGTTTTACTGGTATCCACGATCATCATCATGTTGAAATATCCCTGGATGATCGTCTGCGAAATATCTTCGATGTTAATATTATTGTCTGAAAGGTATGTACATACTTTAGCAATGATACCTACGGTATCCTGTCCTAATACAGTTACAATTGTTTTACCCATATTTCCTCCCTGCAGCCACCGGTAAACGGCGGCTTTTTTAATATTCACCCGTACAGAATACCAGAAAATCTGTCCGCTGTAAATAATTTCATATGTAAATCATTCCGTATCCGAATCATTATCATCATGATCCGGAATCTTCTCAGATATAGATAATCTCGGAAGCCTGGTCTCTTCCCGCCGGTTCAATGGAGAAATCATCTGCATGCCAGCAGGAGCTGCTCATCTCGATCTCCGTCCTGACCGTTTCCAGTGCCAGCGCCGCCATATTATTCTCCTTGGAAATATGGCCCAGCAGCACCTTTTTCAGCTGATCATGAAGCAGTTCATTGAGGAACTGACCGCTGGCTTCATTGGAAAGGTGTCCGTGGCTGCCGGCAATTCTCTGCTTCAGATAATAGGGATACGGACCAACCTCCAGCATCCGCAGATCATGATTGGCTTCCAGAAGAATGGCATCCAGTCCCTGAAGATGCTCCACCAGCTTCTGGTCATAATAGCCCAGATCCGTAACAACCGCCGCAGAGGATTTCCCGCAGTCCATGCGGTAGGCCAGAGGCCTTGCCGCATCATGGGAAATGGGCAGCGACTCCACATCTATATCTCCAATAGAAAATTTTTCGCCGGCCTGAACAGGATGAAAACATCCATCCGGCAGCTTTCCGATATTTTTACAGCCGTATATCTGCCGGATTGTTTCCTCAGCCGTATATACGGGAGTTTTGTATTTGCGCAGAAACACACCGAGACCTCCGATGTGATCCGCATGCTCATGGGTTACCAGAACACCGGTTATATCTTCTCCGGTCAGCCCCAGTTCTTTCAGTCCCTCATTCACCTTCTTGCAGGAAATCCCCGCGTCGATGAGAAGATGGGTGTGATCGGAACCCACATAGATGCAGTTCCCGCTGCTGCCGCTGGCGATACTCATAACTCTCATGCTCATACCTGTCCGTCCCCTGCTTTCTCACCGGAGCCCTGTTCTGCTTCGGACATCTGTTCCATAATCTCTTTCATAAAATCGCGGATCTGCCGTCTGGTGTACTCCCGGCTGGACCCGTTATCGACCAGGCGGTCACAGTATCTGCGGAACTGCTCATGACTTAACTGATTATAAATAATACTGTAGGATTTTACCTCGGAATACCCTCTCTGCTCGTACAGGCGTTTTACCCGCTCCTGCGTGGATACATATACATACCAGATCTCATCACACAGCGGTTTGAAATTGGCTTCAATCAGAAGAGCCGACTCAATTACAATCAGCTTTCTGCTGCTGGATTCAATTCTCCGGGCTGTTTCCTCCCTGACTGCCGGATGAACGATCTGATTGATCGTACCCATCGTCTCCTTATCGCTGAACATGATTTTTCCCAGTTTCACCTTGTCAAACGTACCATCTTCCGCCAGTACATCCGTACCCAGTACTTCCACAATCTTTTTGTAACAGTCGGTTCCGGGCTGCATCAGCTCATGTGCCACCAGATCCGTAAGAATAATCTCCGCATGATATTCCTGTTTCAGAATATTCAGCACTGTGGATTTGCCGGCACCGACCCCGCCGGTGATACCAATTACTAACTTTTTCATCTGTTCTCCTGTCTATTTCGTATCATACCAGCTGTAACCGGTGTGCATATCGATTTCCAGTGCAACCGCCAGCTCAGCTGCATGACTCATCTCTTCTTTTAAAATGGTTTTTACCTGTTCCACTTCCTCTTCGGCAGCCTCCACCAGCAGTTCATCGTGGATCTGCAGCAGCAGACGTGATTTCTTCAATTCCTGCTTCAATCTGCGATCCACCCGCACCATGGCAATTTTGATAATATCCGCTGCAGTACCCTGGATCGGCGCATTCATGGCAATCCGTTCACCGAACTGCCGCTGCATGAAGTTGCCGGACTTCAGCTCCGGAACCGGGCGGATTCTGTGGAACATGGTTCTTGTCATCCCCTGTTCCTTCGCCTCTTTGACCAGCCCGTCAAGAAATGCCTTAATCGAAGGGTAAGTCTTAAAATACTGTTCCATGTATTCCTGTGCTTCCTTACGGGTAATACTCAGATCCTCGCTCAGACCAAACGCACTGATCCCGTACACAATACCGAAGTTGACCGCCTTGGCATTGCGGCGCAGCTGCGGCGTTACCTGATCAAGAGGCACATGGAATACCTGGGATGCAGTGATAGCATGAATATCCTCCGCCTGATTATATGCATCGATCAGACGTTCATCCCCCGACATATGAGCCAGAACACGCAGCTCAATCTGAGAATAGTCAGCATCCACGAATACATAACCCTCCGCCGGTATGAAGATCCGCCGGATTTCCCGCCCCAGTTCCATGCGGATGGGAATATTCTGCAGGTTGGGCTCCGTGGAGCTGATCCGCCCCGTAGCGGTAATCGTCTGGTGGAAATTGCCGTGAATTCTTCCGTCAGATTTGATATATACTGCCAGTCCATCCGCATATGTGGACTTTAATTTGGCAATCTGCCGGTATTCCAGTACTTTATCCACAATGGGATAATCCGGACGGAGCTTCTCCAGAACATCCGCCGCCGTGGAATAACCGGTTTTTGTCTTTTTTGCTGAAGGAAGCTTCAGTTTCTCAAACAGAATCACACCCAGCTGCTTGGGAGAGTTGATATTGAACTTTTCTCCTGCCAGATCGTAAATCTCCTGCTCCAGTCCGGTCAGCATCACCGCCAGTTTGTCGCCATACTCCTTCAACGCCTCCCGGTCCGCACGGATTCCACAGTACTGCATGGAATACAGAGTAAATGCCAGCGGCATCTCCATATTCCGGTACAGTTGCAGCATATCCTTATCAGAAAGGGCCTGTTCCAGAACCGGAAAGGCTTCCAAAACCGACTGACAGCACAGCTGTGTCATCTGCTTCAGTTCCTGCGGGCTGCCGGTTTTAGCTTCCTGAATGGAGGCTTTTCCAAGAATATCCTTTCTGGACGCCACCATCCGGTTCAGATAATCTCTGGCCAGGTCATCATAATCGTACGTATCCTTCAGAGGATTCAGCAGATACGCCATAATGCCGGTATCTTCATATTCTTCCTCACGTACGGTGCCGTATTGATACAGGGCCGCCAGCTGACGTTTCAGATTGACCGTGATTTTCCTGCTGCTGACGGACGTAAAAATACGGATCATCTGCTCCAGCATATCCGGCCGGTCAGCCGCATAAACCGTATCCCCCGCCAGGACGCCGCCATACTGAATATCCGCTGCACTGCATACATCCACCGCATCATGCCACAGAATAAAAGAAATGGATTCCTGCCCCGCAACAGCTTTCTCCAGCTGCTTCAGGTCAGCCTCATCTTCCAGAAATACCCCTTTCAGGTGATGTTCATTGGCTTCCTGTGCCAGAATATCCCCGGTAGAAAAACGGCTCAGCATGGACTTGAACTCCAGTCGTTTTACCCAGTCATATGCCTCCGGTGTAAACAGATTCCCCAGCTTTGCCTGTTCCAGTGAAAAATCCAGCCGGCAGTCCGTCCTGATGGCAGCCAGCTTTTTGCTCAGTTCGGCCAGTTCATAATTGGCAGCCAGCGCATTGCGGGCTCTCGTGGGAGTAACCTCATCCAGATGTTCCCATACATTTTCAATGGAATGAAAACGGGCGATCAGAGCGGAAGCCGTCTTCTCACCAATACCGGGAACACCGGGTATATTGTCGGAAGAATCTCCCATAAGCGCTTTCACATCAATGAATTCCGCAGGAGTTACCTGATACAGATCGATGACCTGCTGTGTCCGGTAATCTTCAATCTCCGTCTTTCCTTTTTTTGTCTTCGGAATCCGTATACAGATGTGATCCGATGCGATCTGAAGAAGATCCCGGTCACCGGAAACCAGCGAAACGTCCATCCCCTGCGCTTCGCAGGACTTTGCAATGGTTCCCAGAATATCATCGGCCTCCAGCCCCGGCTGCTCCACAGTACAGATTCCCATGGCATGAAGCACTTCCTTCAGAACCGGTACCTGCTCATGCAGTTCCTCCGGCATCCCTTTTCTGGTTCCCTTGTAAGCCTCATACATCTCGTGACGGAAGGTGGGAGCTTTCACATCAAAAGCAACGGTCAGATAATCCGGCTGCTCCTCCTCCAGAATTTTAAACATAATATTCAGAAATCCATAGATTCCGTTGGTATGGAGTCCCTGAGAATTGGTCAGCTCCGGTACACCATAAAAGGCACGGTTGATAATACTGTGCCCATCTATTAATACAATTTTATTGCTCATCCTTCACCTCTTGCTAATGGCGGTCCATACACCTGTTCAAAATTGAAAACCCATATTAGAAAAGCCGGAATCCTGTCTGCATCCAGTAAAGAATCCAAAGAGCACAGGTCAGCACCAGGGCCCAGCCTGCCACTGTACCGATTGTCCACTTAATCTGACAGTAACGATTGTAGTGTGCCACTCTCACCGCTGCATTATCCAGAACTTTTTTAATCCCTTCATCTGAATCCGTGTAAATAAATTCCGTATTATCATCCAGAGCATTCAACGCCATCTGCAGCGTCAGAGTAACCGCCAGTTCTTCCCGGCAGTCTGCACAGTTTTCCACATGCTGCAAAAACTCTTCCTGACGGGAAACCGGATATGTTCCTTCCAGAAAATCCGTCATGGCTCTGCACGCCTCTCTGCAATTCACAATACCGCCTCCTTTATCGAAGATAATCATACCGCATCAACAGAATTAATGCAAGCAAAATACGGATTCCCAAAGAGCTGTCCGGAATCTGATACTCTGTAACAACAAAAAAGACCTGCCCGCAACTTTCGAGCAAGTCCATTCGCCATGCCGGTGGTGGGACTCGAACCCACACGCCCTTGCGGACAACAGATTTTGAGTCTGTCTCGTCTGCCAATTCCGACACACCGGCATCAACG
>JBJELO010000262.1:0-1579 GCA_051879195.1 Lachnospiraceae bacterium | reverse complement strand
GTCATGGATGTGATTTCCGTTGATGGCATCAGCCTTGATTTTATTTTACGACCTTGCCGAAGGTTCGAAGCTCCATTTCAGGTTTGATCTGGATAGGAGCATATTTTTTGTTGAGAGATATCAGCTGAACATTATCTTCGTTCTTCTGATATTTTTTAATATAAGCGTCACCGTTCAGATAGAAGATTCCGATATCGCCATTTTCCAGCTGGTCCTGCTGATGAACCCATACGATCTGTTTATTCACATAGACCGGTTCCATGCTGTCGCCGGAAACGCGGATGCCGAAGTCCGCGGTTGCAGGGACATCATCACCGACTTCAAATTCTTCATACTGATCAGAGTCAAGAAAGAGGCCGGTACCGGCAGAAGCAGGTTCTGTAAATACTTTAAGCGTTCTGTTTGTGATGTAAACAGGTTCTTCCCGGACATACATTCCGCTTTTGATCAGCAGATTCATATATTCAATCGCTTTCTTCTTACCTTCATCATTGAGCTGTGCGAAGAGGTTTTCTTCGATGGCAATGCCGAAGGTATCATTGATATTATCTATTCCAAGGATCTCGCAGAGGGCAAAGAATTGGATTACATTTGGTGAATTCACATTCTTCTCCCATTTGCTGATGGATCCAGGTTTTACTTCCAGGCCTTTCTTATTCAAAAGATCAGCAAGCTGCAGCTGATTCAGATGCTTTTCTTTTCTCTTGGCAGCAAGTGTCATACCAAAATCTCTATACAAACCAGTCACCTCCCAAGGTATTGAATTCCTATATAGACTATAACGCAATTATTTCCCAAAAGCAAGAAAAAATAGATTATAAATCGAAATATTGCACATGTGCGTCTTTACTTCGAGTATAAATCGAAATATTGCACATGTGCGTCTTTACTTCGAGTATAAATCGCTATATACTACCAATATAGAGAAACAAACAAATGTTCGAGAAGAAAGGAGGCAACTCATGGATCGTGTGATTATCCATTCCGATGCAAATTGCTTTTATGCCAGTGTTGAGATGCTGTATCATCCGGAATTTGCAGGCAAGCCACTGGCTGTTGGCGGAGATCCGGAAGCCAGACACGGTATCGTGCTTACGGCAAATTATATCGCGAAGAAGCATGGTGTAAAAACTGGTATGGCTTTATGGCAGGCCAGGCAGGCATGTCCTGATGTGATCTTTGTGCCTCCTAGAATGGATTTGTATCTGAAGTTCTCTTCGATGCTTCGGGAAATCTACGGCGAGTATACGGATAAGATTGAACCGTATGGCTGTGATGAAGCATGGCTGGATGTTTCCGACAGTATTTCCCTGAAGGGTGATGGCCGTAAGATCGCAGATGAAATCAGTGTCAGAGTCAAAAAGGAACTTGGCATTACGGTCAGCGAGGGCATTTCCTGGAATAAAATTTATGCAAAGCTTGGCAGTGACTACAAGAAGCCGGATGCGATTACCGAATTCAATCGGGAGAATTATAAGAGTCTGATCTGGAAGCTGCCAGCATCGGATCTTCTCTATGTCGGAAGATCTACCAACAGGACTTTGTCGAAGTATGGTATTCATACCATCGGTGATCTGGC
>JBJELO010000261.1:0-6991 GCA_051879195.1 Lachnospiraceae bacterium | reverse complement strand
CCGCAGTGGAACTGATCCACAAGTATGGGCTGGACGCCGAAGGAATCTATAAAAAGATCAAGGCGGAGATCGGCTGCTAAAGCAATGAAGGCGAAAGCAGTGGAAGTTAAAGCAAAGAAGAGATTATAAAAAGTACAGATCAGGTGGGGCGAATTTTTTCAAACCACCTGATTTTATTGTGTTCATTTAATATTATATATTGTAAAATATTTTGAAAAATAGTAAAATATCTATGCGAGGAAAATGACTTTGCGGGAGAATGATTCTCCGAAATCTTTTTATCGGACGGATATTTTCGGGGGCTTGCTGTCCGGTAAGGAAAGGAAGGTATTTATGAATCTGAAAAAGCCTGTTTTATTGATGCTGGCTGCGGGGATGGTTTTGAGTACTGCCGGCTGCGGTGAAAAGGTTAATTATGATTTTACTGTCAATTATGACGATGTGGAAACGGCAGACCTGTCATCGGGAGTATCGGTGCATGATCCGTCAATTTTTGAAGCAGACGGGACCTACTATATTTTCGGATCCCATATGTCCTGTGCAAAAAGCACGGATCTGCTGAACTGGGAAAAGGTGGCAGATGGATATTCGCGGGCCAATCCGGTGTACGGACAGATTTATGACGTGGCAGATGAGGCATTTGCCTACGCCGGAAACGCGAACAGTGTGATCAGAACAGATGACAGGACAACCCATGTATGGGCGCCGGATGTGATTTACAATAAAACGACAGGACTTTATTATATGTATTACTGTACCACATCCACCTGGAACGCATCCAATCTGTGTTATGGTATTTCCGAAACACCGGAAGGGCCTTATGAATGGCAGGGGGCGTTGATTTACTCCGGTTTTGATAACAGTACGATTGAATATACGGATGTGCTGGATTACGTGGATGAGAGCTATGCAAAACGATATTATATCCGGAACGGGGGCTATAATTTTGAAAATTGTCCCAATGCCATCGATCCGGCGGTATTTTATGATGAAGATGACCGCATGTGGATGGTTTATGGATCCTGGAGCGGCGGAATCTTTCTGCTGGAGCTGGATCCGTCAACAGGAACAGTCATCCACCCGGAGGCGGATGAGGAAAACGGCGTGGATCCGTATTTCGGAAAGAAGCTGATGGGAGGCGGACATCTGTCCATTGAAGCACCGTATATCCTGTATGATGAAGCTGACGGATATTATTATCTGTTTGTTTCCTATGGTTCTCTGGTCAGCGATGGAGGGTATCAGATCCGTGTGTTCCGGAGTGAGACGGTGGACGGTGAATATGTGGATATGAACGGCGCTTATCCGACGAAGGGTTCGGCGCATGCCCGGTATGGTCTGAAATTATCGGGTAATTATGAGCTTCCCAGCCTGAGGACAGCATATATGGCCACCGGCCATAATTCTGCATTTGTGGATGAGGATGGGAAAATGTACGTAGTCTATCACACAAGATTCAATGACGGAGGAGAATATCATTCTCCGAGAGTTCATCAGATGTTTGTCAATCAGGAAGGATGGCTGTGTGAATTACCCTATCAGACACAGGGCGAAACCATAAGCGAAACCGGCTGCGATATGGAAGAAGTGGCCGGAAGATATTATATCATCAATCAGGGAACCGATATCAGCAGTGAGGTTGCCTGTGCTGAGGTTTTCTATCTGAATAAAGACGGTTCGGTGACCGGAGAAGAAGCGGAAGGTACCTGGGAGATGACAGACGGTACCTGTTATGTGCATCTGACCCTGGATGGAGAAACGTACAGCGGTGTATTCTGCCGGATGAAAGATGAGGCAGGAACTGAAGTGATGACGCTGTCCGCTGTTGGGGCCAATCAGAGCATATGGGGAGTAAAATATTAAGTTAAAACAGGTAAGTGAGGAGTCAGTATGGATAAAACATTAAATTATAATAAACCCTGGATTTTGCAGAGAGCGGATCCATATGTATACAGGCATGATGACGGAACCTATTATTTTACGGCATCGGTTCCGGAATATGACAGGATTGTGCTGAGACAGTCGGATACACTGGCGGGGCTGCAGGACGCGCCGGAGCAGGTGATCTGGCATAAACACGAAAGCGGCCCGCAGAGCATTCACATCTGGGCCCCGGAGATTCACTATCTCTTCGGCAAATGGTACATTTATTATGCCGGCGGCGATAAGGATGATATCTGGGAAATCAGGCCTTATGTGCTGGAATGTCAGGGGGATGACCCGATTCATGATCCCTGGGTGGAAAAAGGGAAGATGACGCGAGCGGAAAATGATGAATTTTCCTTTGAGGCATTCTCTCTGGACGCAACGGTGTTTGAAGTAAATGGCAGCTGGTATTATATCTGGGCGGAAAAGGTAGGAGTCGGAAAACAGATTTCCAATCTCTACATTGGCCGTTTGAAAAACGGATACACACTGGATACGGTTCAGGTTCTCCTGACTACTCCGGATTATGACTGGGAACGGTATGGATTCTGGGTTAATGAAGGACCGGCTGTTATTCAGAGGGACGGGAAAATCTTCGTAACTTATTCGGCCAGCGATACGGGTATTCATTATTGCATGGGGATGCTGACTGCAGATGCCGGCAGCGATCTGCTGGATCCGCTTTCCTGGAAAAAAGAACGGTATCCGGTGCTGACTTCCAGCGCGGAGCATGTTGTGTACGGACCGGGTCATAATTCTTTTACAGTGGATGATGATGGCAATGATATCATGGTATACCATGCCAGAACAGAAACGGAAATTGTTGGAAACCCCCTGTATAATCCGAATCGCCATGCCATGCTCATGCCGGTCAGATGGGAGGACGGAAGACCGGTCTTTCGTTTTGACTGATGATGGAAGACAGAGAAAAACGTGTCTGCATCCGCTGCCTGCTGCGGGATATGGCTGAAGCTGATAAGGCCATGATTGAAAAGTATAAAGCAGCGATCAAAAAAGCGGATCAGGTTCAGGATGAAGAGTATGAGAGAAGGCTGGCCGTCTGTAAAGGATGTGAAAAGCTGAATGAGGGAACCTGCCTTGCCTGCGGCTGTTATGTGGAACTGAGGGCGGCAATGAAGGCAGCTCACTGCTCCTATAAAAAATGGTAGGCAGCATCAGGTTGAGTAAAAGGCTGCGGAACCTGTATTAAAATATTTTGAAAAATCCATCCGTTATTCTGTTTGATATACGGGTGGATTTTTTGTTGATCAGACGGATGCAGACTGGCAGACCTGCATTTTATTGTTATTAAGTATATTTTAGTAAAAATAAAAATATTAATTAAAAATACGAATATTTTTGCACATGATTGATAATTTTACAAGGATATATGTAAATTTAATATCAAAAATATGCATATCAATTACATGATAATCAATTATTTTAAAAAAAACTAAAATAACTATTGACAAGCATACTGGAATATTGTATATTATTTACATAAACGTTGTCTGCGTTTGTTATATAATTGTGCAAAAAAACTGTAAGCCCCCGTTTTTTTGTATGGCGATATGATGAATAAAGATAACGAAAAAAGAACATTTTTATAAGGAGGCATTTTATGAAGAAAAAATTACTGAGTGCATTGCTGTGTGCAGCAATGGTTGGAGCTCTGGTGACCGGATGTGGTAATTCCGGCAGCAGTTCCGATCCTGATTCTACCGCTGCGGATGCTGCAGGAGAAGAATCTGCGGAATCTGAAGTAGTGACCAACACCTATGGTGATCCCAATGGTACTCATCTGGAGATGTGGACATTCGTTGAACTTCATGCTCAGCACTACGGTACCATGGCAGAGATCTGGAACGAAGAACATCCGGATCAGACCATTGAGATTACCTGTACTACATATCCTTACGCTGATATGCATACCAAACTGCTTACCGCTCTGGAAGCAGGTACAGGTGCTCCTGATATCTGCGACGTTGAAGTAGGACAGTTCCCCAACGTTGTGGAAGGTCTGGATACATGGCTTGTTCCTCTGAATGACTATGCAGCTGATTACCTGGATACCATGGTTACTGCCCGTATGGAAACCTATATGGGAGAAGACGGAAAATACTATGGTGCTCCTTATCATGTAGGTGCAACCGTTATGTACTACAATGTAGCTGCTATGGCAGATGCTATGGGTATTTCTCAGGAAGATACCATTGCAAAGATCGATTCCGTAGTTACATGGGATGATTATCAGAAACTGGGTGAAGAATATCTGGCAGCTCTTTCTGAAGATAACAAGTACTGGACATCTGTTGATACAGCTGGTGTTGACTGGATGTGGCTGGCAATGGCTGAATATGGCGAAGACTGGACCGGCGGATTTGACAATCCTGCAAACGTTCAGCTGGAATCCGTACAGAAGATGCTGGAGATGCAGCAGTCCTGGCTGAAGAGCGGTCTGGCACAGGTATCTCCCGACGGACATGTTGACCTGGAAGCAGGTTTCCAGAATATCCTTGATCACAATATCGTTTCTTTCCCGAAAGCTATGTGGTATATGAGCCGTTTCACAAACTACATGCCTGAAGAAAGCGGAAACTGGTATATTGCAAAGTGCCCTGTATTTGAAGCAGGACAGAAGTGTTCCGTTGGTATCGGCGGTACAGGTACTGTTGTAACACAGCAGTCTCAGGCTGCTGATCTGTCAGCTAACTTCGTCTGCTGGGCTAAGATGTCTGAAGAAGGTGAACAGAATATCTGGGATACACTGGGATTTGACGTTTGTAACACAGCTATGTGGAACAACGATGCATTTGCACATGATGACAACAATCAGTACAACAAGTTCTTTATCAACTATCCTTACGATGTTCTGAATGATATCGGAATGGATAATATCGGCAAGATTTCTGTAGTATCTATCAGCCCTACCATCAATGAGTATGCATGCAATACAACTCTGAATGAGGTTCTGGAAGATCCTGATTACAGCGTAGCAGATGCTCTTCAGGAACTGCAGGATGCAGTAGATATGGAACAGTAATTCCGGATTCGAACGTTATCTGGAACATCCGGCCCTGACAGGCAACTGCGGGGCACATAAGTTACAGTGAATGCGTGAATGAAAGGGGATGGCATGAGATTCGTTCTCTGCTGTCCCTTTTTCTTTGCAGGACATTCTCTGAAACGTCTTATAAAAAAGGAAAGAAGGTTTTTGCTTTTGAAGACGAAGAAAAATATTTTATATTCACAAAAGGTAGCTCCCTATGTTTTTGTTGTACCTTTTATTCTCAGCTTCCTTTTCTTCTGGATCTATCCGCTGTTCTCTGCGGTATCCATGAGTTTCTTTGATATTGGAGCGATTTCGAAGGAATTTGTCGGCCTGGCAAACTACACCAAGCTTTTAAAAGACAAGGTATTCCTTATTGCCATTAAAAACAGTGCAACCTACATGCTGGGAACTCTGATTCTGCTGATTCCTTTCCCCATGATTTTTGCTGTGCTTCTGGACAGTAATCTGGTTAAAGCAAAAGGCGTATGGAAAGCGATCCTTTATATGCCGGCTCTGACATCAGTAGTTATCTCCGGTACTCTGTTCCGTCTGATGTTTACCGAGTACCCCACAGGTCAGATGAATCAGCTGACTCAGATGCTTGGTCTGGGAACATTTAAATGGCTGAAGATGGGCTGGTCCGGTATGGCTGCCCTGCTGGTTGTAGCGTGCTGGAGATGGATGGGTGTTAATATGCTGTATTTCCTGTCCGGTCTGAAATCCATTGATTCTTCCCTGTATGAGGCAGCAGACATTGACGGCGCTTCCTCTATTCAGAAATTCCGCTATGTAACACTTCCTCTGCTGAAGCCGACCACAATTTATGTGTTGACGATTTCCATTTATGCAGGCTTGTCCATGTTCCTGGAATCCTACATGTTATGGGCAGGAAACAACTCGCCGAACAATATCGGTCTGACGATTGTAGGTTATCTGTACAAACGTGGTATCGAGAAGAATGATATGGGCTATGCATGTGCAGTCGGCGTGGTTCTTCTGGTAATTGCGTTGGTTATCAATATCGCTCAGCTGATTATGAACGGTACATTTAAAGATGGGGAGGATTGATGATTATGGCAGATAAAAAGAAAGTTCGATCTGTTAGCGACAGACCTGCGCATAAAATCGGCGTGGTTCTGGGAACGGGATTTTTTGTAATTCTCTGCGCGATTATTCTTTTCCCGGTAGTTGCCGGCTTACTGGCATCTTTCCGTCCCGGTACAGAACTGATCCGCCGCGGTCTTGCAATTAATCTTGATATTTCCACCATGAGCCTTGATAACTATATCTATCTGTTCTCAGGCAATGCAGACAGCCAGAAATACTTCATGTGGTATAAGAACTCTCTGATTATCACAATTGTGTCTGTTGTTCTGACTCTTCTGGTATGTTACTTTGTTGCTTATGGTCTGACCATGTACAATTACAAGCTGAAAAATCTCCTGTTCTTCCTTGTAATTGCTACCATGATGGTTCCGTTTGAAATTCTGATGCTCCCCCTGTACAAGGAAATTATCGCTCTGGGACTGATCGATACATACGCAGGTGTTATTATTACAGGTATATGTAATGCCTCAACGATCTTCTTCTTCCGCCAGTATCTGGGAGGACTTCCGAAAGACCTTCTGAGTGCGGGCCGTATCGACGGTGCTACAGAATACGGTATTGCGGTAAAGATTATTCTTCCGCTGACAAAACCGGCATTTGCTTCCATGGGTATTCTGAGTGCAATGGGAACCTGGAATGCGATTCTGTGGCCTCTGCTGGTATTGAAGGGTGCTGAGAAATTCACTCTTCCTATCGGTCTTAATACATTACTTACCCCTTACGGCAACAACTATGATGTGCTGATTGCAGGTTCCATGTTTGGTATCCTTCCGATTTTCATCATTTTCCTGATTTTCCAGAAGTACATCATCGATGGTATGACAGCAGGTGCCGTTAAGGGCTGATTTTTGGAGGAACTATGGCAAAACTTATTATTAACAACGAACAGAAGGATGTTACGATTGC
>JBJELO010000260.1:0-6998 GCA_051879195.1 Lachnospiraceae bacterium | reverse complement strand
GTGGTGAACTGGCAGTTGAAATGCAGCAGACCATTCTGGATGATTATGCATTTATCTTCTGCTCTCACCTGAAGATGAGCATGATCAGCAAATCTTCCGTAACAGGTCTGACCGCTCATCCCTGTGATTTCTATGAAATTACAGTTGATCTGAAGCCGGCTGAATAATTAACAGCATGATTGATTTGGCAGGCATTGCAGATATCTGCGGTGCTCTGCTGAAAAATGTACAGATTGAATCATCGGCTGAATAAACGGCTCTTCCGGCCGAAGGGAGGAAATACAGATGGAAGAATTGTTAAGCTATCAGTCCGTGGAAATTTGCTTCAACGGCCGGGCAGTCACACATGATGTTAATTTTACACTGAAACCCGGAGAAATTCTGGGTATCGTGGGAGAATCAGGCAGCGGGAAAAGTACGCTTCTGAAAGCTTCCATGGGGCTTCTTGGCAGCACCGGTATGGTTACAAAGGGCGATATCTGGTTTGAGGGAAAGAATCTTCCCGACCTGTCTGAAAAAGAACTGCGGGAAATCCGCGGCGCAAAGATCGGCATGATTTTTCAGGATTGCGGTGCATCGCTGTGTCCTATCCGTACCATCGGAGATCAGATCTATGAAAGTATGTCTGCTCACGGCAGGGTTACGAAGGCTGAAGCAAAAGATAAAGCACTGGAACTGTTTGAAAAACTGCATTTCAGGAATGGTCAGAGAATCTGGGACAGTTATCCCTTTGAACTGTCCGGAGGTATGAATCAGAGAGCAGGTATTGCCATTGCCATGCTGATGGAGCCTCCGATTCTTCTGGCGGACGAGCCGACAAGTGCTCTGGATGTGGCAGTACAGCGGCAGGTTGTACAGGAGATGCTCCATTTAAGAGACATGTTCGGAACAGCAGTTATACTGGTAACACATGATATCGGTGTGGTATCTGCCATGGCGGATACTGTACTGGTGCTGAAGGACGGCAATGTTATGGAATACGGTCCTGCACGGCAGGTTCTGGATGCACCGGAAAGTGAATACACCCGAAAACTCATGGCGGCAGTACCGAAACTGCGCCGGGCGTAAACGGAGGAGACACATGAAACCGATTTTAGAGATTAATAATCTGACAAAAACCTTTGTAACAGAAGGAAAACCCGATTTTACAGCGCTGGATCATGTCAGTTTTCAGCTTTATCCGGGAGAAACTCTTGGAATCGTAGGGGAATCAGGCAGCGGAAAAAGTACGCTGGCAAAAACGATCACCCGCCTGATTGATGCAACAGAGGGGACGGTAACGCTGGACGGACAGGATATCACTAAAGTAAGCGGAAAACAGCTTCGTGATGTATACAAAGAGATTCAGATGGTATTTCAGACGCCGGTCAGCTCCTTCGATCCCCGCCGTACTCTGGGAGACGGAATCGGCGAGAGCCTGCGCAACAGAGGCATGTCAAAAAAAGAAACAGAAAAAACGGTTCTGGATCTGCTTGAGAAATGCGGTCTCACTGCTGAATTTGCCGGACGTTATCCTCACGAGGTCAGCGGCGGCCAGTGTCAGCGCGCGGCAATTGCCCGTGCACTGGCCATTCAGCCGAGAATCCTCATCTGTGATGAGGCAACCAGCGCGCTGGACGTGACCGTACAGCAGCAGATCATGGAGCTTCTGAAAAAGCTGAGAGAAGAAAGCAGTATTTCCTATCTGTTCATCTGCCACAATCTGGGACTGGTACAGTCTTTCTGTGACCGGATCGTGGTGATGTACGAAGGGAAGATCGTAGAAGCCGGAACACCGGATGAAGTCATCATGCATCCGAAATCGGAATATGCAAAGAAGCTGATTGAATCGGTGTTCTGATTCTGATGCAGAAGATATACATATAACACATACAGGATAAACACAGCAGCGGAGGACACAGTTCCTCCGCTGTTTTATGATAGCTGAAAGAAGCAGTAAAACGTCGGATAAAGCATTAAGAAAACAGCGGACGCTGATCATTGAATGGAAACTGTGACCGGCAGTCCGGCTTCATCATTTGCATGGATTGTAAGTGTATTACCTTCTCTTGTAATCTCAACATTATAGATGCAGTTTCTGAGCTCATCGAATCGATCATCGCCGACAGGTACTTCATCGGCTCTGTACAGATTCAGTCCGCCGATATTCTGCATGGCAGCAGGATAATCGTCATGAATCTCTCTGTATTCCGAAGTAAATCCAAACCAGTTCAGGCCGCCGTCAGTCTGCCAGGTCGGATCGGCATAGTAATAGACGTCATCCAGTTTAAGCTGAGTCCATTCATGGGCCTGAGTATTATCAGAACTAAGTCCACCGGTCGAACATGCAGGAATCTGCAATTGAATACAGAGATGGGCATAGGCCGCAGCAAAACTCTGACAGATACCGGTACCTTCCATGATTGCACGATAAGGAGTGACATCATCCTGCGAATCATCTTCAGAAGCATCGTAATCATAGGTGAGATCCTGACAGAAACGATGGTAGACAGCAATGGCAGCCACAGCATCCGAATCCCCGGTACATACGCTGCTGCAGATCAGGTCTTCTACACGCGCGCCGAATTCTTTCAGGATGCTGTCCGGTTCTTCCTCAGATACCAGATATTCAAGTGATATCGTTCCCTGCTGATCTGTAAAGTCCACACTTTCATCTTCAACATCTAAATATCCGAAACTGACAATATGCTCCGCACAGGGAAAGCAGGTTTTGATAATCATGTAGAGCTGTTCATAGTATTTCATACTGCAGGCAAAGCTGTCTTCACGGTTTAAAATTGCAGAAACCATTTCGTGGTACATGGTTTCCGTGTCTTCACCAAGATATTCTATGTAAGCTTTGCTGTAGACAGATGGATTCCAGGTGTATGAAACGGGTTTGGCAGAGGCGGATTCGTTTGAATCATCGGATTCTTCTTCCGATTCTTCTAATTCTGCAGAAGTACTGTCATATACTGTTTCAGATTCAGAGACAGCCGGGCTGCTGTTTGTGTCAGGTTCCGGTTTTGTGCCGCAGCCTGCAAAAACAACAATCAAGGCTGCAATTATTAATATCGCAAGATGTTTCCTCATAGAATCAGACCTCCTTAAGCCTCAAAATATTCAACAGATAAAAAATGCATAATAACAGTATATATTTACGCAAATGTATTATCAAGTATTTTATCGCTGAGCTTCTCAGAAAATGACATTGTTGTTACGGTTCAGAGCCGGGAAATTACGGAATATGATTTTATAGAGTGGTCTGCCTGAGTCTGTTCTCTATTCCGAAAAAACGGATGTGCGCAAAAGTTGTGAGCACAATGGTTTTCGGAAAGAAATTCTGTCATTGTCTATAATTTCCTCTGAAAACAATAAAAAAGTGATTTTTTTGTGTAAAATGTTTATAAAGTATCCCCCCGGGGGGCTTGTTAAAATGGAATATTATGGTAGAATAAAACAGTAAATAAATTTACCGGTGAATGATGATAACTTGCGCAAAGAGAAGATTTCCATGAAAGAAGGTAATGCGTTATGCATATGGCTGATGCTTTGATTGCCCCCGCTGTTGGTGGAGCTATGTATGTCTGCTCCGCAGCGGCTGCAGGATATTCTATTAAAAAAGTAAGAGAGGAGAATGATCCCAAGAAGATTCCGGTGATGGGTATCATGGGTGCATTTGTATTTGCAACCCAGATGATGAACTTCACAATTCCGGGAACCGGCTCCAGCGGACATCTGTGCGGCGGGATGCTGCTTTCGGCGCTGCTCGGTCCCTATGCGGGATTCCTGACCATGATCGGAGTTCTGCTGATCCAGTGCCTGCTTTTTGCGGACGGCGGAATTCTGGCACTGGGCTGCAATATCTGGAATATGGCATTTTACGGCTGCTTCATCGGCGCACTGCTGATCTGGAAGCCGATTATGAAGAAAGGAATTACGAAAGGAAAGATTATTCTGGCCTCAATCCTGGGCTGTGTGATCACACTTCAGTTCGGTGCGTTCAGTGTAACGGTTGAAACCATGCTTTCCGGTATCACAGAACTTCCTTTCAGTACATTTGTTGCTACCATGCAGCCGATTCATCTGGCAATCGGTACAGTGGAAGGTATCATCACAGCTGCAGTACTGTGCTTTGTTCATGAAGCAAGACCGGAACTGCTCTACTGCAATGAACAGGCAGAAGGTGAAGGCAGATTCACATTTAAGAATACCGTGATCGCCCTTTCCGCTATCGCACTGTTGATCGGTGGTGTATTATCCTGCACTCCTCTGGTATCCGGTAATCCTGATGGTCTGGAATGGTCAATCGAGAAAATTACCGGTTCCACAGAGCTGGATGCAGCAGCGGGAATTCATGACACCTTTGCATCCATACAGGACACGACAGCACTGCTGCCTGACTATGCATTTAAGGGTTCCGAATCTGTTCTGGGAACTTCATTCTCCGGTATTCTGGGCGGTCTGCTGGTTGTAGCCCTCTGCATAGGCGCCTGCTATGCGTTTAAATTCTTTAAAAGGAAAAAATCATAATTTCAGAAAGAGAAAATCATAATGAATCAAATAAGCAATGCAATTTATGAAATCCATCACATGGATACCATTGCTTCAAGGGACCAGTGGGTGAATCAGATTCACCCACTGGTTAAGTTCGTTTTAACGGTGACCTATATTGCAATGGTGGTATCCTTTTCAAAATATGATCTGATCGGTCTGGTGGGGATGATCGTGTATCCAATCGCCGGTTTTATTCTGGCTGAGCTCTCTTTTAAAGACAGTTTAAAGCGTCTGCGCATTGTACTTCCGCTGGTATGCCTGATCGGAATCGTAAATCCTTTTTTTGATCGGGTTCCCATACAGATCGGAGATATTACGGTAAATGGTGGAGTAATATCTATGTTTACTCTGATTTTCAAAGGGATTTTTACGGTTCTGGCAGCTTATCTGCTGATTGCAACCACGACAATTGAGAAGATATGCTATGCGCTGCGTCTGCTGCATCTTCCGGAGATTATGATCACGCAGTTTCTTCTGACTTATCGGTATGTAACCGTACTTCTGGAAGAAGTAAACCGGATCACACAGGCCTATTCCCTCAGAGCACCTAATCAGAAAGGCATTCACTATAAAGTATGGGGAACACTGACCGGGCAGGTGCTGCTGCGCAGTATGGATCGCGCCAATGCGGTTTATGAAAGTATGCTGCTCCGGGGATATGACGGCAGTTTTTCCTATATGGGGAAAGATATCAGGATCACCGCGTCGGATGTGATTTATATGATTTTCTGGCTGGCAGTATTTATTATATTCCGCAGATATCCGGTATTTCTGATCGTGGGGTCTCTGTTTTAGAAGACGCGGCACATCGTGGAAAAATCGGTGCTTTTAGGACTGTCTTTGGGACAGGCAGGATATTGTTTAGAGGTTTTAGAGGAAAGAGGAGTTTATTTATGGCTGAAATACGCATGGAGCATGTTTCTTTTTCTTATGAAAAGGGTAATTATGTTCTGAAGGATATCAATATAAAAGCGGAAGGTACTGAGTCTATCGGCCTGATCGGAGCCAACGGAATCGGTAAATCTACATTGATGAAAATGCTGGTGGGATTGAATCAGGGATTTGAAGGCAGTGTTCTGGTTGACGGCATGCCGGTTGAGAAGAATACATTAAATGAGATCAGAAAAAAGATAGGATATGTATTTCAGGATTCTGATAATCAGCTGTTTCTGTCCACCGCATATGAGGATATTGCATTTGGACCGAAAAATTACGGGTTTTCAGATGAAGAAGTGGAAAGACGGGTTGCCCGTGCACTG
This sequence comes from Lachnospiraceae bacterium, assembly GCA_051879195.1. Classification (GTDB taxonomy): domain Bacteria; phylum Bacillota; class Clostridia; order Lachnospirales; family Lachnospiraceae; genus TWA4. The sequence goes on along the minus strand of JBJELO010000260.1, from coordinate 1,203 downwards.
GAACTGACGGGAATTACCCATCTGAAAGACAGACAGACCTATAAGATGTCAGGAGGAGAGAAAAAGCTGGTTTCTATCGCTACTATTCTGTCCATGGAACCGGAGATTATCCTGATGGATGAGCCATCCATCGCGCTGGATCCCAGAAACCGGAGAAATCTGATCCACATTCTCAATTCCTTTCATCAGCTGAAGATCATCGCATCCCATGATCTGGACATGATCTGGGATACCTGTGAACGGACGATTCTGATGGCTGATAAAAGAATCATCTGTGATGGAGATACGAAGGAAATTCTCAGCAACCGGGAGTTGATGGAGGAGAACGGACTGGAGCTTCCGCTGCGGCTGATGAAATAAAATCATGCTCTGTGGGAACATTACATAAATTTATGTGCAGAAATATCCCCCCACCGGGCTTGCAGAGAGATTAACAGGGAAGTATAATTATAGTCAGTTAGATGATGATCAATAAGAAAATTCAATCGGATAATGACTGAAAGAAGAATTTTCTGATTGTGATTTAGCTGCAGGAATCTTACTCCTGGTAAAAATTCCCTTTCCTATTTGCGCATTGCAGAAAAACCGGACAAATTCCTCAATGTCCGGTTTTTTTGTATTTATAATAAGACCCGAAATGAGATCCCAAATTGGTGATATGATGATACAATGCTGTGCTGCAGATACAGAAGCAATTATCTATAGTTCCGCATAAATTTTCTACTTACACCTCAATGGTTGTAAGTGGGATTTTATAAGGCACTTGTACCTTGAAAATATCATATATGGCATTTGCCTCCTTTCGAGGTTCCTGTGGTATGGCATAGTCCTTGTATACCTTGCATTTTTGATTTCGCAAATAACTAAAGATGCTTTCAGCATTTAGCGACTTTGCTTTCCTGGAACGGCGTTTAAGCAGTTCCTGTTGAAGTTTCTGCATAATGGCTGTCGCCATAAAGCATATAAGCAGATGGCCTGCGAATGCCTGCTCGCTTTGCACTCTGATCGGCAACAAATCGGCGTAGTTTTTGCTTATGTCGAAAACCTGCTCTACCTGTTGCCTTGTGTAATACATTGGCAGAAGCTTGTCTTCGGACATTTCTTCCGATGTCAGGATGGCAAAGGCTCCAAGCTTTTTGATGGCTGCATCAGTTTCATCGGAGTCTTTTTTGTCATCCAATGCATTCAGGATTGTTTTCTTAT
>JBJELO010000259.1:4486-7029 GCA_051879195.1 Lachnospiraceae bacterium | reverse complement strand
GGGACGCGCTCTCGCTCGATGACAAACGCAGCGGTACTAAGCTTTTTCTGCGCTGACGCTTGAAAAAGCAAGTGCCGGCGTTTGTCAACGGTCCCTTTTGCAGGACACCACTGCTCTTTGGCCGCCGCAGGTTTTCTCACCTGCCGGGGAATGAAGTGCTGAACAGTATTGGGGGAATGACGCATGTGTGCAGCTGCGGATGTGTGTGGCTGGTGTTCAGGTGGTGTGTGTATGAGGAATGTGTGTGGGTGTGTGTGAAAGTAAGTGATCTGGCAGGATGATATCTAAGATTTTATTTTGGGGGATGGATTGGTAATGACGTATAAGGGAGTAAGGAACACCTTTGTTATCTGTGGTATAATAGCTGGTTTTTTGCTTTTATTGTCTTTTTATAGAATATTTATTGATTACGGGGCGTTGAAATTACAGGATTTTGAAAAAGTGGAATTTGATATAGAGAACTATTCTATTGATGAGGATGTGGATTCGATAGAGTTTCAGATAAATGCATATGCTGATAAGGTTTTTTATGTAGAAGCGTATGATAAATTTGATATTGACTTGTTTCACAAAGAGTCAGGTGATATCATGAATTGTTTTGCGTGGGTTGATGGGAGAAAATTACATAGTTCAGATAAATATGTTAATATATATGGATTTCAGGTAAATGAAAGCACTTGTCTTTCTATCGAATCCAGTCGGCAATATTTCAGGAGGAATATTGTATGTGATGTGATTTTAATGATTATTGCGGTGACAGGTCTGGTATTTTCTGTATATGTTTGTACAGGGAAAAGATATTATAATATCAGGTAGCTCTGGATAGACAGGAAATGGAAAGTTGTTTGTTTTGGTGAAGAGGTGAATGATATATGAATATTCAGATTTTTGGTTCGAAGAAGAATTTTGACAGTAAAAAGGCGGAGCGTTATTTTAAGGAGCGGGGGATTAAGTATCAGTTTATTGATATGAAGGAAAAGGGACTCAGCAGGGGGGAGTTTCAGTCTGTTTGCCAGGCGGTTGGCGGTTATGAGAAGCTGATTGATCAGGAGTGCAAAGATAAGGATTTGCTGGCTCTGGTTACTTATATTGCGGAGGAGGACCGGGTGGACAAGATTCTGGAGAATCAGAAGATTATCAGGACGCCCATTGTCAGAAACGGCAGACAGGCAACGGTGGGATATCAGCCGGATGTATGGAAAAACTGGAAATAGCCGGAGGTTATATTTGGTATCCCGATTCTACTTTACGCAGGTTGCTGTATTGCTTATGAGACGTTACAATAGATGTAACTGTTCAGAGCCAGGCGGATTTGGCGGATACGCCACACCGAGGAAACACAAAGTATTTTCTAGGTTGGCTCTGAACAGTTACCAATAAATATGTCAATTATCAGGCAGAAAGAGGTAGGATCATATGGGGTATGTAACCGGTAAAACAATCAGGGAATTAAGAGAAAAGAAGAAACTGACGCAGAAGGAACTGGCGGAGAAATTGATGGTCAGCGACAAAACCGTGTCCAAATGGGAGACGGGACGTGGGCTTCCCGACATTGGTATTATTGAGGATCTGGCCGGAGTGCTGGGGGTGTCGATTGCAGAGCTGCTGACGGGAGACTGCAGGGAGAATGAAAATCCGGCGGGCAATATGAAGAAGATCCATTTTTATGTATGCCCGGTCTGTGGGAATATTATTACATCGGTGGGCAGAGGAACGTTTCACTGCTGCGGGATTCTGCTGCCGGAGCAGGAGCCGGAGAAAATGGATGAAGATCATGGTATGATGATAGAAACAATTGATGATGAATACTGTATTACCATGGCTCACACCATGACCAAAGATCACTATATTTCTTTTATGTCCTATGTAACTTCCGGTACAGTGGAGATCGCGAAGCTTTACCCGGAACAGGAGATTGCTGTCCGGTTCCGTAAAAAAGGACATGGCTATCTGTACGGGTACTGCAACAGGCACGGGATGTTCCGTACGCTGATATAAGGAGACGATTATGGAAAAAACAATGTGTGTCAATCAGACAGAGTATGAAATTGTAAAGCTGCTGGGGCATGGCAAGGGAGGATATTCCTGGCTGGCCCGACGGGATGGAAAGCAGTATGTGCTGAAGCAGATTCACCACGAACCGTGTGACTATTATACGTTCGGCAATAAAATTGAAGCGGAGAGAAATGATTATGATCGTTTGACAGCAGCAGGAATCAGGATTCCACACATGCTGGACATTGATTTTTCCAATGAAAGGGTACTGAAAGAATACATTGAAGGACCGACGATTTTTGAACTGGTAAAATCTGATGCCATGATAGATGATTACCTGGATCAGGTCCGGCAAATGGCAGAGCAGGCTTACCATGCAGGTTTGAATATTGATTATTTCCCCACCAATTTCGTCGTGCAGGAGGAACAGCTTTATTATATTGATTACGAGTGCAATACATATATGGAACAGTGGAATTTTGAAAACTGGGGGATTCAGTACTGGTCGAAAACGCAGGCGTTTCTGGATTATGTAAAGCAGCAGTCGT
>JBJELO010000259.1:0-4386 GCA_051879195.1 Lachnospiraceae bacterium | reverse complement strand
ATTCAGTACTGGTCGAAAACGCAGGCGTTTCTGGATTATGTAAAGCAGCAGTCGTGAGAGAACAATCAAGGTGTAATTCGAAATCCTGCCCCCGGGAGGATAAAGGTCTGAGAGAAAACATTCTGGAAGCCAGCAAGCCTGGAAGAGAACAGGAAAAACAAAAAGGAGATTTCCGCATCCGGAAATCTCCTGTCTATTTCAATTGCCTCCTGCCCGTTTCTGGGAAGCGTTGTCTGATGTACTCTATATGAACGGCATAACATATGGGTATACATAAAAATTACTTCAAATCGAAAACCTGAGTGCAATTAGAATGTAATTTTTTTGAAGCTGGCTACAAGTGATACCAGCAGGATTGCCTGTACGATTACAAACATCATAGTAATTCACATACCCGTCTTTCTTAAGATTTTAAACTGTTTTGTCAGGTCAATAAAAATTCAAGTCAGTAAAATTCAAGTCGTTACCTTTTGTCCGTTGTCACTGCATTTCATTAAGCCACAAAAGCGAGAATGCTTTCGGGAATTTCTACATTTCCTTCTTTGGCTTTCAGTTCAAGCGGTTTTGTGAGGTCCATACTCAGAATACCGAGAACGGATGTAGCGTCTACACAATAGTTACCACAAATCAGATTATACTGCTGACCGGTTTTTGAAATCTCGGTAACGAATTTCTTAACCTTTTCCAAAGTGTTTAAGCTTACCTTGCATGCATTCACGATGATCAACTCCTTTTCTGTGAATTAATGAGCAGATTTATATAAAAGCCTGAGAGGGTTAGTTTCTGATATCCTGCTGTCTGATATCTTTCTCAGGCTGCATCTGCATTATAGTGTGTTAAAGTGCAAAAATCAATTGTTATCCTGTATGAAGATTTTGAAAATTAAGTCTTATTTACGAAAAATATGCAGATAACTGTTCAAACAACTTCCAGAGAATGGTAAAATAATGCACAAAAATCAATGTATATTTTTGTGTATTATTGATTTTGACATTTTTGAAACATATTTTATAGATGCCGGGAATGATGAAATAACGGGGCAATATCAACAAAACAGCTGGTTCCCAATTGAACAATATGACTTCTGAGAAAAAAAGACAAATCAACAGGAAACAGTGGAACAAAATAACGAAAAGGGCTTGACAGTACTGCTTCCCGGGGATTAATCTGAGACAGATTGCGAAAAATAACTGTCATGATAGCGAGGTTGATTATGGAATTAAGTTTACTTCTGATGAAAAAGATTCTTTCTCTGTTTCTTGATGTGATCATCGGTTATGCTATTGTACACCGGGGACTGCTGGAGGAGCGGGACGCACGTCCGATTTCCAATTTTGTTATGTATGTGATTTCCCCCTGTGTGTTTTTCAGTGCCTTCAATCAGCCGTATACAACGGACCGGTTTCATGGTTTTCTGCTGACGGTGCTTGGCGGGATTCTGATTCATATTGTATATATACTGACTGCCCGGGGATTGAGAAAGCCGCTGCATATGTTGAATATTGAACAGGCTTCTCTGGTTTACACCAATGCGGGAAATCTTACCATCCCTCTGGTGGCTTCCGTACTGGGCGAAGAGTGGACGTTTTATGCCTGCGGTTATGCCGTGGTGCAGACGATTCTCATGTGGACACACTGCTGTTCACTGGTCAGTGAGAAAAATATGGTGCAGGTAAAAAAAATCATTCTGAATCCCAATACCATTGCAATGACCATCAGTTTCGTCTTTTTTATGACGGGTCTTCAGCTGCCTGATCTTCTGCAGGATACGGTTTCCGACCTGTCAGGGATGATCGGCCCGCTGAGCATGGTGGTAATCGGAATGTCCATTGCGAAAATGGATCTGAAAAATGTATTTTTCGGCTCAGGCCGGATTTACCTGATTACGTTTCTGCGTCTGCTTGCTTTTCCCTGCCTGATTATTATTCTGTTCCGTTTCAGCGGAATCTTCCGGCTTCACAATCAGGCCCGGGAAATTCTGCTGGTTTCCCTGCTGGCAGCCAGTGCGCCTGCGGCGGCTTCCGTTACCCAGTTTGCGCAGATTTACCGCAAAGACTATGAACTGGCAAGCTCCATAAACGTATGTACCATAATCTTCTGTATTATCACGATGCCGCTTGTCATCATGCTGTATCAGATGGTATAGCGGGGATGGTACAGTGCATATGGTAAAAGGCAGGCTGCCATGGTACAGGATTACGGGAAATGTAAAACAGAACACCCTCCGGAGATATGTCATACGGGACAGCTCCGGAGGGTGTATCTGACTTTCTGAAAAATGTTTTCTGATAAAATATTGCTGCTTACATGCAGTTTCTACTGTTTTTCCATGCTGCAGATGGTTCGTGTCGTTCCTGTTGAGGCATATTCAAAAGTGACCGAATCACCGGCCTTCAGGAAAGGAAGACGGGAATCCAGTGTGATGGAAGCGGTATAGATATTTTCATCGCCGTCCAGCAGGAAGTAATAGCGGGTGTTGCCGTTCACAACAGCAGAGGAAACAGCAGAAATCGTGCCGGTTACACTGGCTTCGGGAGTCAGCGCTTCGGTCTCTTCCTGAGCGGGTGTTTCACCGTTTCCGGAATTTTGTGAACTGTCAGGTGCGATATCGCCATTTTCAACGCCCAGAGCGGTTGCGTAATTGGCCATGGCAGCCTTGACTGTGGTACCGGTGCCTACTACCTGGTACTGTTCCACATCTACAAAGGCATACATCTTGACAAGTCCTGCCGCATCCTTCAGAGACATAAAATAAGTAGGACGGTCGGATATATTGAGAAGCAGAGGGAATGTTGCCGTGTAATTCATCTGCTGCACCTGCCCCTGCGCGGAGGCCATGGCAGACGCTTCCGTTGCGCCTGGAACGGTGTAATATTTTGCATCTTTTGTTCTCAGGTTGACCAGCATGAAGCCGATATTGGATTCGTCACTGGTAACGGATGTCACACCGGTGTACAGGTAGACATCGTCGCCGATGGCGATATAATTATAACCTTCCGTAGTCTGGCGGACACCTTTCTGACCGAACATGGAATTGATATAACCGTTCTGATACATACCATAGTAATCCAGCTGATTGATGATCAGACCGGAGATAAATACCTGATCCACCCAGGTGGGGATATCTTCCAGTTTATAATACTGATCTTCGCCGGTGATGGCGTTGACCAGTACGACGCCTGAGACATCTTTGCCGCTCCACAGGCCGATCCGGTAGCTGATAACCGGGGCAACCCAGAAGGGTGTCCCTTCTTCGTTGATCTCGAATGAAATATCATCAAAATCAAAAATCAGTGTCGGATGGGAAAAACGCAGATGGCGGTTGATATTGCGGAAGAAATATTCGCTGGGTGAATATTTCATACCTTCGTCGAGGCGTTTCAGGGATGTTTCCTGCGTAACCATGTTGACCATGACGTAGGCGGGAATACCCTGAGAACGGTTGGTGAACCATTTGATTACATCGCCGTACTGCAGAGGAGTCACCCTGTAGGGTGTTCCCTGATAATTAATCTGGGTATACATATCCATGATCTCAAACTGGGAGACGAGGTCGGACATCTCCCCCAGCTTCCGGTTGCCCAGACGCTGTGCGGAATCCTTGTCAACTACCGGAATCTGATTCATGGAAAGCTCCGCCACATCGGTGGCAAAATCTCCGTCTTCCACACTGATCAGTCTGGAATAGGCTCCGGAATGGAAAAAGGGATGTCCGATGATGCCGCCAAGGAACTGAATTACGATAATCATGATCAGCAGCAAAGCCCCCAGAAGAAAAGGCTTGCTGGTTTCCCGCAGATTCATTCCGCCCATGCCGCGAACACCGTCCGCATGCAGGGAAGAGATAATGTCCTTGATGACTCCGAATCCGTTGATAATCAGCAGAACAACTACACATTGAAACAGGAAGCCCCAGAAGCTTTCGCTGCGCAGATTCAGGGGCGGCAGTTCCAGATAAAACAGAATAAAAATAATGATGGCGGAAATGAGAATTCGCCATAAAGATCCGGTCAATTTCCGAGTTTTCATAAATACCTCCTTCTGTACAGAACCGTACATCGCGGCAGACAGAGGCAGAAAAGTATCTGATTCCTGCACATGATCCCTGACTGTCAGCCGCATGTTAACAGTATATCAGAAAACGAATGAAAAAAAAGGAAATTAAGATTAAAATTGCATAAAGATTTGCAGTCAGGGCTTCATGATATGAAATGCTGGAGAATAATAATTAATTATTATTTTAATACTGCATTTGAGAATGCTTGAAAAAGAGGTTGTTGAAAATTGCCAAAAACGGACCGCTGCGGGGCGGATTTTTTTCTCCTAAAATGGCGCAAAAGGTTGAAATATTTCAAGAAATAAGATATTATTTAATGAACAGTTTAA
>JBJELO010000258.1:0-7038 GCA_051879195.1 Lachnospiraceae bacterium | reverse complement strand
AATGGCAAAACCGACAAGTATTAAACTTAAAATCAACAGCTGCATCGTTCCTACGCGAATCATCAAATTGGTAGAAGCCTCTTCTGATTTTTCTGATATGCTTAATCTCGTAGCTTTGGGAAGGAAAATTCCGGAAACAGCACCTGAAAATTTTCGATAAATCGTAATAAGATTCATTGCAACTGAATAGACAGCTACTACTTCCGCACTGATACGCATTCCCAAAATGATAGAATCCAGTTTCCATGTGATCTGTTCCGACACCGAAGCTATAAAAACAAAAAAGGTATATGCAAAAAGTGAATAGATATAGCTCCATGTCCAGCTATGCAAACGAATCCTGATTTTTATCTTCCTGTAACAGTAAATTGCCTGACAGATAATAACCGCCATATTTAACAGGAAAACTGCCCATACCAGAGCGAGGGATCGTCCGCCCAGATTTACTACGCCGATCATCAGGACAAGCTTTAAGAGCTGCTTTACGCCCAAAACAGTTCTTCCGAAAATAAAATGTTCCTCTGCGTTGATTACACATTGAAATATGGCTCCGGGCAGGGATATGATCAGATCCATTAAAACAACCCAGAATATCTGTTTTGCCACGGCAATTTCAGATGGAAGAAACGAATCTTTAAAAAGTATATCCAGATTCAGATAAATTCCATATCCAATCAGCAGCATAATTACCGCAATAAAGCTGTAAATCACAAGAGATACCGCCAGCAGGTTTTCGTAAGCTTTTCTGTCCTTTCCAGCTTTATATACAGCCAGATATCTGACCAGTACGTTATGAATACCAAAGTCCATGATAGACATATACCCGATCAGCGAGGCAATTGTGGAATAAACACCATATTCTGATTTCCCCAGTGCCGATACAAGCACAGGCACACTTACAAAACCATATACAATACTGATCAGCACATTAAAATATGAAATAATCACACCAAAAAAAATATTTTTATTCTTTATTCTCATCCGTTACCCCAATTTGTTTCTCAGATGCTTTATTCTGGATTTGATTATATAGCTGAAATTTTCCCACCATTCCGTCAATGATCCGGGATAGGGATTATATTCTCTGATGATTTTACTGGTTACAATTGTTTTTACAGGAATAAATCCCTGATTTGTTATTGCAAAACAATCTGTATTTTCTATGTCTCCGGACATATTTTTTCTTCTTTTAAAATGAATGTATGGAAATTCTTCTTCTTTTATCTCCGAATCCTGCTCATATACCCGCAGTATTTTTCCTTTTCTCCAGATAAACAACTGATGTTTATAATTTCCAAGGCATTCATGTATTCTGAATCTTCTATATCTGCAGCGAATATCTGCCATTTCAATTTTACTGCAGCAGGGATAATTATTTTTCTCGCAGATTTTCATATAACATCTTTCATCAAAAAAATATATATTATCGGATGTAAATACCTGTTTATAGGAATACGGTGAGCCGTCACTCCGGTAACGCTGATTGCATTCCTCTGTATTTCGATAAAGTGCAAGATGACCGTATGGATAAATACGGTCACAAACTGACAGCTTGTTTTCAGTAATAAATTTTCTCAAATCTCCAAAAATCATATCCAGGTCACAATGCCCCCAAAAATCATAACCCTGACATTTTTCCTGAAACATTAATCCATAAAGAACTTTATAATCGCATAACTTATATGATTGATTCAGACAGGGCGTAAAGCCCAGTACGTGTTCTGCCCTGATTCTGATTTCTTCTAATGAACTTTTATAAATTTCCACATTTGGTGGATGTTCTCTGATCTCCTGATCTGTTACAAGCAGAAAATCAATTGACAAATTCCAGCCACATGACATCAGCCATGCTAAAAAATATTCCGGCATTTTTCCAAAATAACAACATATGATAATAATTCTTGTCATTTTCTCAAGTATTCTTCCTCCCACATCCATATGTTCCATTCATTTAAAATTGCTTAATAATACTGATGCTCTCTGCCCCGTATGCACAGAACAGAGAGCACTTTTCATATTTACATCAAATACCAATCAGAAACAGTTACAACAAAATTTATCTTTTTATTGTTTCCGTATAATCACTGTATACTTTCTTACCGTCTATCAGCCGGTATGCACGCATCTTATAGTAATACGGTGCCGTACTGCTGAGTGTCTTGCTGTATGTCAGGGTATCCTTGCTGGTGATGTTCTTGACAGCTTTGTACCCGGCATCTTCGCTGGAGCTCATATAGATCACATATCCGTCTGCATCCTCCACTTTGCTCCATGTGAACTTCAGCTTCGTTGCACTGACCACCGTCCCGTCAAATTCCGCCGGAGGGCCCGTTATGACATTTCCCATGGAAATGTTGGAGTATTCACCATACACTTTCTTTTCGTCAACCAGTACATACGCCCTGATCTTGTAATAGTAATCCTCGCTGGAGGTTACCATATTGGTGTAGCTTGTGGCGGTTGCCTGCGTCACCGTTTTCATGACGGAATAGGTTCCGTTTTCTGACGTACTCCGGTAGATCACATAGCCTTCACAACCGTTGACCTTTGTCCAGCTGATGCAGATCTTGTTGTATGCCGTCATGACGGTGCTCTGGATCGTCGGTGCAGCCGGCAGGGCCTTCCCGCTCACTGCTTCTGAGAACTCACTGAATACCTTGTTTCCCGACTCATCCAGATGGTAGCTCTTCAGCTTATAGTAATACGTTACTCCGGAAGTTACGCTGTTGACATACTCAAATGTTTCATTCCCGCTGATGGACTTGCACAGGCTGTATTCCCCGTCTTTGGCGGTGCTCCGGTATACCACATATCCGTCCGCACCCGCTACCGGTGCCCATGTGATTTTCAGCTTATTGTATGCCGGTGCTTCCACACTTAAAATCACGGGATTCTCAGATTCCACCGTGATCAGGCAGGCTGCCGTCAGGCCTCCCATCTGCACTGTGATCTCCGCACTTCCTGCCCCTGCTGCTGTTACCACTCCGTCGGCTACAGTGGCTACATCCGGGTCGGAACTGCTCCAGATTCCCCTGGTCACATCCACTTCTGCATCCGACGGTTCGTATACCAGTTCCAGGGACCGTGTCTCCCCTTCCACAAGTGTGACGGATGTCTCCTTAAAAGAAAGTGACTCCAGTTCCAGGCTTCCTTCTACGGTGATCTCACAGGTGGCAGCATATCCACCGTCCACAGTTATCACTGTCACCGCTGCTGTCCCTTCTGATACAGCTTCCACCGTACCATTTTCCGATACAGATACCACATCCGTGTCGGATGAACTCCACAGAACACCGGTATCCGCCGCATTGTCTCCTGTAACTGTCGCTTTCAGTGTCCTGCTCTGGCCTTTCTCCATGGTAAGGCTTTCATAATCCAGGCTTACCCCTTCCACATGGCCGGGCTCTACTGTCAGGGTAAAGCTGTTGTCCCCTGCCAGGGTTTCCTCCGTATCGCTGCTGACCTCCATGTAGAAGATCTTCACATCCTGTGCACTCTCGAACAGGAGGCTCGAATCAGGGATCCGGATCTCTGCTGCAACCGTTTTCCCCGGGTTCAGCGTTCCCAGTTCCACTGTATCCAGCACCGCGCCGTCCGCGCTTCCTTCCCTCACTGTGAGGACTGCATTCTGTGCACTGTTGTAACCGGCATTCACAACCGTGACCTGGTTCCGGTCTGCTTCTGTGATCTGCAGGTCGGTGCTTCCAAAAGTGCAATACGCCACATTATTGTCCTCATCGGCTTCCTCCACCGTATTGGAATAGACCTCTGCCGTCAGCTTCAGTCCTGACAGGGAATCCGGAAGCTGGTACGTGAACGCTACTTCCTTCGTCTCTCCTGCACCGATCCGGTCCAGTACGGTATCGTTATAGATGATCACATTGTTTTTGCCCCTTACTTTCAAAACCACACTGTCCACCGCACGGGAGGAATGGTTCACCACCAGGACAGAGAATTCCACGCTTTTTCCCGGCTGGACCTCCATCTCATCATAAAGGATCCCGCCGCATTCCAGGTCATAGACCTCGGTTGTGTCCAGCGTCTTCATAACGCTTCTTCCATAAGGACTGGCTGTGCTGCTCTCATTCACAGCAGTGGAAACATAGTCTATCGATATTCCGCTTCCGTCCTTCACCAATGAGAAACTGCTGACAAACGCATTGTCATAGGTCAGACGGGTCGCTGTCTCCCCGTCCAGCTCCTGCATATACAGCTCACTGGTAAAGTTGGACTGTTCCGTCCAGTATACCGTTCCATCCAGCACCTGGTAATCAGAGGAACACGCAATGCCGTATGCCGTCTCTGTCCCTCCTGATACCGAATAAAGCTGTCCATCCTTTATAAAATATGTCACGCCGTCAAATACTTTTGCATTTGTTCCTTTGCCAAGCTCTACCGCACCTGACGCTGAAACACTGTATACGGATGTGCCGTTGGAATACGATACGGTGATGTTTCCGGATTGACAGGCAGCTTCCAGACCGGAAACCGTGTCACGGGTGGAGAGCAGCTTCGTCTTCGCCTGCCACTGTCCGCTTTTACGCACCCGGTAATAGATCGTGTTCGTACCGCTCTGCATGAAGGGGTCATTCGCCCCGTTTTCCACCCAGGCGATCACACAGTCATCCCCTTCCGCCTGTATGTCATACTGGAATTCGATCTTTGAATTTCCCGCATCCGGCACCAGCTCCGGTGTCCCGAAGGAAGTCCCGTCAAATTCGGACACCCACAGATCCGTATGTTCATAGACATACTCGGCTTCGGTCTCACTGTCGATCACTTCGCTGATGTTCAGCCATGCCACATAGGCTTTGCTGCCTGCTGCGCACAGGACGGGGGTCACGTCCGCCCTTCCCGTTTCGCAGACTGCTTCCGGCCCGGACCATGCCCCGTTCTCATACACTTTATACATCAGTGTCGTATGGTTCCCGGTCGTCTTTGTCCCGTCGTCCGTGATATAGACCATCACTTTCCTTCCGTCCGACAGGAGTGCCGTCTGGGGATAGGCATACTCATACGCTTCCCCGTCAGCAGGCACCACCCGGTCCTCCATGGCCAGCTTCCATTCCGCAGGTTCCAGATAGGCACCAAAATCCGGATACAGTTCTACTGTCCCGATATCCCATGTGTTGCTGTAATTAAAAATTGACACCACGCTTTGTGTTTTCAGGAAAAGCTTTCCGTTCAGTGACGCCGTAAATGCTTCCTGCATGGTTTCTGCCGGAAAACTCAGTTTTCCGCTTAAGGTACCCTGCAGACCGCCTTTGACATCTACGATTGCCACATTCGCTCCCAACGCAACAGAAGGTGTCAGCGATACACCCAGGCTGCCGCTTAAGGTGTATACCCTGGCAGAATCCGCCTTCAGCTGGATCGTACCATCCACGCTTCCGCTCAGACCGAACTCACTGTAAAAAACATAACAAAGCGGAATTTTCGCAGAGGCACTGGCACTCAGGTTGGCGACCATGCCGCTGTCCGTGATCACCCATTCCCCCGTGGCATAGCTGATCTCAATGAAACCGGTGGCTTTCCCGCTGACACCGATCGACGCAGTGCCGTCAACTGATTTCAGTTTTCCCCTCAGGCTGCTGAACTGGTTCCAGAGACGCGGTGTATCCACCTTGCCCCCGCAGGCCTTTACCAGACTTTTGACTTCCTGATAGGACTCGCTCCAGTATGTGTCATCCTCACCTGAAGCCTGAATTTTTGCCTTATAGCTGTCACTCAGGCCGAGGAGCACCTTGATGGTCTTGTCTTTCTCATTCGTCTTGATCGTCAGGCTGTCAAAGAACGGTACATCAAAAGATATTTCAGTCTCAAACAGGTTGAATGTCTCATTGAAAACAGTAATCTGCGGGCCTTTCAGCGTGCTGGAGGACAATTTTGTGTTCGGGAGCATCAGCTCCACCTTCTGTTCCACCGTAACATTCGGTTTTAACTGGACCACGTTCTGTGTCCCGGTACTCCAGGGGTTTTCCGTGTAGGAGACAGCTTTGTAACCGGATTTTGACACCTTGATCCTCTGTGCAACCATACCGTAGATAGCCACTTTTGCCAGGCCGTTCTCATCCGTGGTAAAGCTGTAATCCTTCTCCCCTGCCACTTCGATCACTGCGCCTTTCAACGGCAGGCTGGTACTGGAATCCACAATCTTCACAATGTATTCCACGTTTTTATACAGGTTGGGATCATACTCATTAATGCTGACAAAAGGGATCTGGTTCAGTTCCGCATATGTTTCCGCATAAGAGCCGGGAACACCGTAGATGGTCACGGCATTACAGTTATAAAAGGCATAGTCGCCTATACTGGTAACGCTGGCAGGAATGATGACTTTTTCCACATAGCTGCTGTAATTCTCACTTGCCAGTGTATATGACGGAATCGCTGTGATTCCTTCTTCAAAGATGACCGCTTCCAGTTCCGTTGCACCGGCAAATGGTCCATTAATATTTGCTCTGTTGCATGTCGTTACACTTTTGGGTATCGTTATGCTCTGTATCCCTGTTCCACGGAAAGCATAATACCCCAGTTCTTCCAGCTGGCACGGCAGTTCTAACGATGACAGACTCTGGCATCCGTCAAACGCCTGATCTCCCAGACTCCTTACATTTTCGGAAAGTGTCACGCACTTCAGAGAACCGCATGAACAGAAAACCCGATACCCTACCGCACAGCGGTACAGTTCCGTCTGACTGGAGCTTCCGTTATCCGTTGTCTTCACCATCTCCGGGTTATATGTAAATGTAACACTTTCCAGACTTCCACAGTCATAAAATGCATAATCCGACAGTGTCTTCAGTTTCGCAGGGAACGTAACCTCTGTTATTGAATCACAGTTATAAAATGCATAGGATCCGATTGTTTCCACGCTGTCCGGTATTACCACTGTTGCAACATTGCTGCTGTAATTCTCACTTGCCAGTGCATATGACGGAATCGCTGTGATTCCTTCTTCAAAGATGACCTCTTCCAGTTCTGTTGCACCGGCAAATGGTCCATTAATATTTGCTCTGTTGCATGTCGTTACACTTT
>JBJELO010000257.1:0-1595 GCA_051879195.1 Lachnospiraceae bacterium | reverse complement strand
CCCTGATCCCTGCGTACGCCGCACCGGCGCGGACATAAAAAACAGCGCATAAGATTCCTCCCTGATCACAAAATTCCTGCTGCTGTTTACAGCAGAACACAAACAGTCCGGAAAACACTGTATGAATACTGTATGTTCTCTGAACAGTAACATTTTAACAGAATCCGGGGTAAAAAAAAAGAGCGTTTCGCTCTATGCTTTTTTCTGTTTTTGTTCTATACTGAACGATGGCGAATTCTGCTGTACATTGTCAGCATATTTCTCTGTTGTTTTAAACAGACACCCACAAATATTATGATACAGTGGTTTGTATCATGGCATCAAATTCATTTGACGCCTTCATCATATCATTAAAGGAGTTTTTCATATGGCACCCGTTCCTTCATCTGATCATCATTTATCTGATCATTCATCTTCTCCCGCAAAACAGGGAACTTCTACTTTTTATAAGGACATGTTCCGCCTTGCCCTTCCCATTGTCATGCAGAACCTGATCACTGCTGCTGTCAATTCAGTCGATGTGATCATGCTGGGATTTATCAATCAGGATTCTCTGGCGGCCGGTTCACTGGCAAATCAGATTGTTTTTATTCTGAATCTCGTTTATACCGGTCTGACATCAGGAATTACCATGCTGGCAACCCAGTACTGGGGGAAACGGGATACGCGGACCATCGAGCAGATTCTGGGCATCGGACTGCGTATTTCCATAACGATTTCTTCTCTGTTTTTCCTGGCTGCTTTCTTCGCACCGGAGGTTCTGATGCATATTTTTACTGCAGATGCAGCGCTGATTTCCATTGGGGCCGGGTATCTTCGGGTGATAAGTTTTTCCTATCTGTTTATGGGGATTTCCCAGATGTATCTGTGTACCATGCGAACCATTGAGCGGGTAATTTTTGCCACCGTTACCAACGGTTCAGCGCTCTGTCTGAATATCCTGCTGAATGCGGTGCTGATTTTCGGATGGCTGGGTCTGCCGAAGATGGGGATTCTCGGCGTAGCGCTGGCCACCAGCATCGCCCGCGGTATTGAGCTGCTGATCTGCCTGACGGACGCCTGCTTTTTCCGTACCATCCGCCTGCGCCCCCGCCTTTTATGGGAGAAAAACCGCCTGCTGTTCCGGGATTTTCTCCGTTATTCCCTGCCTGCATTCGGCAATGAAGTCTGCTGGGGACTGGCATTTTCCACCTATTCCATCATTATGGGGCACCTTGGAAGTGACATGGTGGCCGCCAACGCCGTCGTATCTGTGGCAAGAAATCTGGGCACAGTGGCATGCTTCGGTATTGCCGGCGCAGGGGCAATCCTTCTGGGTAAATCCATCGGGGAGGGCAAAACCGATCTGGTAAAAGAGGATGCTTCCCGGTTCTGCCGCATCACACTGATCAGCGGTGTTGCCGGCGGAATCCTGATTTTCCTTCTGCGGCCCCTGTTCTTCCATATGGCGGAACTGACGCCTGTCGCCACCGGCTATCTGAGTGTCATGCTTTTTATCAATATGTATTATGTGGTGGGCCAGGCCATGAACACCACTGTGATCTGCGGTGTTTTCCGCTCCGGCGGCGATTCCCGCTGGGGATTTATCTGCGATG
>JBJELO010000256.1:0-7058 GCA_051879195.1 Lachnospiraceae bacterium | reverse complement strand
CAGTCTTTTCAAGCTTTCCAGCTAACTTAAATTTTCTTCGTGAAACAACCCTGTGGGCAAATGTGCAATTCAGGCTTGAGGATTATTACTATTCAGATTTCACCATAAGTTTTCAGGGATGAAACAAAAAAATGTCAATCTCCCAATGCGCAGCCGCCGGTTCCATCGGCGGATAACAAAACCCATGGCGGCTCCATGACCGACAGGTCCTGTCAAGGAGACCGTTGAAAACGCCGGCACTTGCTTTTTCAAGCGCAAGCGCCGAAAAAGCATAGTACCGCTGCGTTTTCATGCGAGCGGGAGCGCGTCTCCGGACAGGACCTGTCGGTCATGGAGCCTCATTAGTTATAATATCCAGCCCGGAACCCAGGCTGCAGCCATCACCCTTTATCCGGCCGCTCCTCGACAATCTTCTTCCCCTGCATGGACAGCAGCTTATCCAGATAGATGGATTTCAGCTGTTTGCTGGCGAGGGCCTGCTTGATGGGCGGCAGTTTCAGAATCGTTCCGAATACGGCTGCCATGGCACGGTGGTTGGAGAATGCCTGATTGTCGAAGATCAGGTTCTGCAGTGTACCTTTTTCAATTGCCTGCAGGACAAAACGGTGAGTGCTGTTGACCGGTGTGATGATCTGCACCGGGCGGCGCTTCAGTTCGATGGCGCCTTTGGCACAGTTTCTGGCGCAGACACCACACCCCAGGCAGATTTCCTTATCGACAACGGCTTTTTTCTTCATTTTGCCGCTTCCCTCCGGTCCGGCTTCCGTTTCCTCCATGGAAATGGCCAGAATCGGGCATACTTTTGCACATTTGCCGCAGCCCACACACTGATCCGGAGAGATTTCCGGAATATAGTTGGTGGTTGCCACCGGCTGCATGGGACTGAAACGTCTTGCCGCCTGCAGTGCTTCACAGCAGCATCCGCAGCAGTTGCAGATAAATGCCGGCTGTTCCCGGACATTTTCACCGATCTGTACCAGATTGCTGTCATAGGAGCGTTCCAGAACATCCATGGCTTCTTCCCTGGAAATCAGCCGCGTATATTCGCCATGTTCTGCCAGGGAGCGGGCCACATTATCAAAAGTGAGACAAACGTCCCAGGGTGCGTTGATCTCGCAGGGATGTCCCGCGTGGTACGCCTTATGACGGCAATAGCAGGTTCCCACACCGATAAACTGTGCTTCATCGATGATATGGCTGGCCCGCTCATAATCCAGAATATGGTTGGTTTTATCATTGGTCAGAACCGGTTCCTGCACATAAACACGTCCCAGTCTCGTCTCCGTGGCAAAAAACAGATCCTTTACAAAATCCTCTTCCACATTCATATACTGATAATACAGCTCGCTCAGATATTTCTGGTCAATATCGCCCCGGGTACGCATCAGTGCAAACTCAATAAAGCCTGCCATGGGCGGCGGCATAACAAAATGACGTTCTCCGTTATGCCAGGAGTCCACCAGCAGCGCTTTCTCACAGAGATGATCCAGCAGCTTTTCCGCTTTTGCTTCCGTGGTTCCCCAGATTTTTGCAGCCTTTTTCAGGGTAAAAGACCGCACCGGCAGCTTTGCCACCCATTTCGCCTCTTTTTCCGTGTAAAGCACCTGCAGAATCTTATACAATGTATCGGAAGGCGGTGCGCCCTGCGTAAACCAGTTGATCCGCTCTTCCAGATTCTTATAGGCGTCCTTTGTTGTCAAATGTCCCATATTGTTCCTCTTTTCTTTCAGCCCTGGCTGAACTGTTACTTATTCCCTACTTTCCGCAGCACTTTTTATACTTTTTGCCGGATCCGCAGGGGCAGGGGTCATTCCGTCCCACCTTTTTTTCGGTTTTTACAACCGGCTTCCTCTTCGGTTCATCCCAGACATCTGCGGGTTTGCCTTTTTTCGCCACTTCATGAAGCATCTTCTGAAGTTTCGGATAAAGATAAGGGTACTGCTCTTTTAAATGACTTTTTAAAGCCGCATTGTCTGCCACATCTCTGTACAGATCATATTTTTCCGAGTAAGGCATAAATTCACCTGACTGTCCGTCGCTGTACAGGGACAGGCACAGAAAACGGGTGTCTCTGGGAATCTGTTCGTCTTCGTTGAGACGGTAGGATTCCAGCGCGTTGTGTCCCGATTCGAATGACTCCTGATACCAGCGGCTTTTCAGGACCGGCCGTTCCTCAAGCGTATCCAGCAGCAGAGCAAATGCCTTGCGGAAAGCGGGATTGCCCAGCTTTTTTGACATCTCCACCACATACGTTGTAACAATATTGGAATACGGCTCCACGTCAAAATTCACCCCTGCCCGCTCCATGGCCTGTTCAAACAGACAGAACTGTACGGCAATCAGAGAAATATTCTCCTCCAGAAGCCGGGAAGGAAGATTCAGCATATTGACAAAAGCAGTGGCCACATACATACACCCTTCCTCTTCCTTCAGGCTCAGCCGGCTCCAGTCATTAACCAGATGCTGATAAGACTCCAGAGCACCTTCCGTATCCCCATGCTCCATCTGAACACTGGCTGCAAAGTTCAAAGTAACCCAGCCGCTGTACGTATTGTACTTTTTCTGATACTCCAGCATATCCGCAGCTGCTCCGTGGACCTCTTCTCCGGTTCCCACGTGGCTGTATATGGTCAGTCGTCTCTTCAGAAGTTCAAAATCATCGGCATATTTCTCCTCAAACCTTTTCACAGCCCTGCAGGCTTCCCGGTACCGCCCCTGATCCAGACAGGAAACCATATAGATCATGGGGATTTCTTCCAGTTCGGGATAACAGCGGCAGACCCGCCTGTAAAAATCCGAAATCATGCCATTATCCCCCAGCTCGATTCCGGCAAACAGCGCAGCCTGCTCCTCAAAGGGAAGATCCTCGGCATGACAAGCCTGACTGATGACCTTTCCCTCTGCCGGAGCCGATACACGGATAAATTCATCCAGATAATTCTGCAGTTCCGTCTTCGGATTCTCCCACACAGAAAGCACCTTCATGCCGAATACGCTCTGCCAGATCACCGCGTAATTCTCAGGTATCTCCAGCGGATACTGTTCTTTAAAATACGCAATCAGCTCCTTCACCGATTTTTCAGAAGCCATCTCCATCATGTCTTCCACAACCTTCTCCGCTTTGTCTTTTACGGTAAACCAGTTCTCCCCGATGAACCGTACCAGCTGTGTTTTCAATTCTGATGTTGTTGTAATCATGTAAAATACCTTTTCCTCTCCATTTAAAACTGTATTTATCTTATCACTGTTCGAGGCAAAACGCAATAGAAAAAGGCGCCGGAAAACCGACACCTTCTCTATAAAAACTAATCTGAACTTAATCGTTCCCGAAAGGCAACAATTCAGCCAGGGCTGAACAGTTACCCCGAAAGAACTTTTTCACTTAAGTAAAAAGAAAAAACAGAATTACGCGGAAATCTCACCAAACAGGCTTCCCAGTGTTTCGATGGCCTGCTGCTCGTCAGTACCGTCTGACATGATATGTAACTGCATACCTTCATGCACATTCAAAGAAAGCATTCCCATCAGGCTTTTACCATTGATGTACTTTTTATGATCAATCTCAATCATAACGCTGCTTTTGAATTCACAAGCCTTCTGTACAAACTGTGCACTGATCATGGAATTGTCTGTTACCTTACCGCCTACGCAAACTGTTCTTGTTGTCATGCCAATACCCTTTCTTTCCCTCAGATTAAACTTATTGATTTATTCTAACGACCTGTTAAAAAGCCGCAACGATGGTTAGCATATCTTAATTTCACCGTTTGCGGAAGAATTAGTAAATATTGTTAATCTTTGGAAAGTAAAAAAAACATCTGTTACTGGAAACACTCCGCTGCAAAGACTTTTATCTGTTCAGGGCGGACACGGACTGATTCCGATCCGCAAGAACTTCTTTCAGCGGAAAACGTATAATACAGGTGGTACCCTGACCGGGATGGCTGTCCATTTCAAATTTTCCTTTACTGTTGATGATGGCCTTCCGCACATTGTAAAGCCCCAAACCGGAAGTATCGCTCTGTTTTCTGTTCTTTGTAGAAAAACGGGGTGTAAAAATATACGGCTTATGTTCCGGACTGATGCCTCTGCCATTATCAGAAACAGTAATAACCAGCTGCCCGTCACTGACCTCGGTCAGTACCCTGATTTCACCTGCATCTGCCTGAATTGCATTGCTGAGCAGATTTTTCATAATGATTACCATATCGTAGTAATTCTTCACACACAGCCCCTGCTCATGCTCATGGATAAATGTAATGCTCCTGCAGTTACCAACTCCTTTCTTCACTATGTCTTCTCTGACTACCTGAAAAATCCGGTCGAGCAGCATGCTCTCGTTTACCTGAGAAACCAGATCAAAATCTTCCCCTGAAATATTCGCTTCAGGATCTACATTCTCATACAATCTGTAACTTCTCATAATAATCCCCTTTCCCTGCATTTATAGTATTTTATCAGTTCAGAGCCGGATTTAAAAACATTGCCCGGCTCCAAACGGTAATGCATATTGGTACAGCTGCTTATTTCATATGAACATCCAGCTGGGAGAACGGAATTTCAATGCCCTCCACATCAAAAATTTCTTTGATTCGTTCCGTAAAATACCAGGTGGCAGGCCAGTAATTCTCGGTGGCCACGGTGCACCGGCCCTCCAGATCCACGCTGCTTGCACCCAGATTGGATACAAACACCTTGATTTCAGAATCCGGCAGGATATATTCGCAGTTTCGCAGCATATCCTCAATCAATTCCTTGGCCTTTTTGATATCGGCATTGTATGATATCCCCACCTTTACACTGGCAAGTCTGGTAGGATTAATGGACACATTGGTGATGTTGCTGTTGGACAGCGAACCGTTGGGAATATGGATTTCCCGGTTGTCCACCGTGGTCAGCGTGGTATAGATCAGCCCGATCAGCTTTACGGTTCCTTCGCCTGCCGGAGTAACAATGTAGTCTCCTACATGAAACGGTTTCATCGTCAGAATAATTACACTTCCTGCAAAATTGGACAAACTTCCCTGTAAAGACATACCAATTGCCAGACCTGCAGAACCAAGCACAGCAATCAGAGAAGCCGTACCGATATTCAGATAATTCAGGATCATGCAGGCAATCACAAAGTACATGGCCCAGCGGATCAGTATGGCCAGAAATTTTGTCACACTGATGTCAAATTTATTGAACTCTGCCGTCCTTTCGAAGAACCGCAGTACCAGATTGGTCAGTTTTTTTCCGATAAACCAGATCAGAAGAACAACCACCAGCTTGACTGCAAAATCGATCAGGCCCGGTATCAGAGAAGCGAAATCAAATGAAATCAGCTTTTTACCTGCATTTTCCGCCGCACTGGCCACTTCGCCCAGTGCCGGAACCTGCTCTGCCAGATCAGCGGCTGTTTCCGCTGCTGCATAGAATATCATTGACAAGTACCTCCCTTTATGCGTATACACGGATTACGCTGGAAATTTCATAAACCATCTCCATGGTTCTGAGCGCATCCAGAGTCTTTGCAAAATCTTTTTCTTTTACAAAGTCAGTTACCACTACCAGTTCGCTGCCATGCTTTTTGGCCGGTTTCTGAATCACCTGCTTAATGCTCACATTGTGCTTGGAGAACACACTGGAGATGGAAGCCAGGGTTCCCGGCTTATCTTCCACCTGCAGACGGAAGAAGTAGCAGTTTTTCACCTCACCCAGGGGCTTGATGGGCAGATTCCGGTAGCAGGTGCTTCCCACTCTGCCGGTACAGTTCTGCAGCAGATTTCTGGAAATATCGATCACGTCACCCATAACGGCACTGGCTGTGGGAAGTTCCCCTGCGCCTCTTCCGTAAAACATGGCATCATCCACCGCATCCCCGTGTACAAATACGGCATTGAATGAATCATTGACACTGGCAAGAGGATGATTTTTCGGCACCAGCATGGGATATACATTGGCAGAAACCTGCCCTTCCTCCTGTTTGCCCACTGCCAGCAGCTTGATGACACAGTCCATGGCATCCGCGTAACGGATATCGGTGGATGTGATCTGCGTAATACCTTCTGTATGTACATCATCAAACGTTATCACTGAATTAAATGCAATAGAAGCCATGATCGCCAGCTTGCGGCCTGCGTCATATCCTTCAATATCCGATGTGGGATCCGCTTCCGCATAGCCCAGATCAGTGGCTTTGGCCAGAGCCTCGTCAAATTCCATACCGTCTTCAGTCATGCGGGTCAGAATATAATTGGTTGTACCATTGACAATTCCCAGTACCATATCGATATTGTTGCCTGTCAGACACTGCTTCAGCGGACGCAGAACCGGAATACCGCCTCCTACGGACGCTTCATAGAGCAGATCGCAGTGCTTTTCTTCTGCCATAACCAGAAGCTCGTGTCCCTGGTCCGCAATCAGATCCTTATTGGCCGTAACCACATTTTTACCGGCTTCCAGTGCCTGCCTGATATACGTTCCGGCCGGTTCCAGACCGCCCATCACCTCTACAACGATATCGATGCTGTCATCCGAAAGAATCTCGTCCCAGCTGTCTGTAATCAGGTCATTATCCACACCGTCTCTGATCTTGTATGCGTTTCGAACCAGAATTTTCTTCACCTTTACACGGCATCCGATCTTCCTGGGAAGTTCATTCTTCCTGCGCTGAACAAGCTTATATACACCCATCCCCACTGTGCCGAGGCCCAGCAGCGCAATGTTGATTTCTTTAATTTCTTTTACTGTCTTTTCTTCACTCATCAGTAGACTCCTTGCTGTTTTTTTCGCGTAAATACTGCTCTACGATTGCTTCGATCTTCTCGCGCGGCAGACTTACTTCTCCGGACCGGATGATTCGATCCACGGTGTATCCGCGGTCAACCATGTGGCGGATTGCGCCACCATACTGAAAATCCTGCACAAAATTCCGCAAAGCATCTTCAAAATAACCCATTTCAGTATTCTCCTTCCGTATTTACCACTATCTTATATCCGAACCGGTAATAATGCAAGCAAAAAATCCTCCGGAAGTTCTGCCATTCTTCCAGAGGATTTTGAAACAGCTTTCG
>JBJELO010000255.1:0-1607 GCA_051879195.1 Lachnospiraceae bacterium | reverse complement strand
GGAATCGGAATTCAGGATTTTGAGAAAATCATTACAAGCAATAATTTTTACGTGGATAAAACCGGTTTTATCAAAGAATGGTGGGAGACACAGGATGAAGTCACTCTGATTACACGTCCCCGGCGTTTCGGAAAGACCCTGACGGTCAATATGGTGGAGCGCTTCTTTTCCGTAAAATATGCAGGGCGCGGCGAAGTATTCCGCGGTCTGGAGATTTTTCAGGAGGAATCCTTCCGGAAACTTCAGGGGACATTTCCTGTAATTTTTCTGAGCTTTGCGGAGATTAAGGAAGGCACTTATTCCGAAACAAGGAAGAAGATCTGTCAGCTGATCACCATGCTGTACGACCAGTATCGTTTTCTGCTTCAGGGGGATTTTCTCAGTGACAAAGAAAGAGAATTTTTTCTTGGCGTTTCCGCTGAGATGGAAGATTATATGGCTTCTTTATCGATTAAGATGCTGGCCGGATTCCTGACCCGGTATTACGGGAAAAAAGTAATCATTCTTCTGGATGAGTACGATACGCCCATGCAGGAAGCATATACCCACGGCTACTGGGAACAGCTGGTCATGTTTACAAGGAGTCTGTTCAATTCCACGTTTAAGACGAATCCTTATCTGGAACGTGCGATTATGACCGGAATTACGCGGGTCAGTAAAGAATCGGTTTTTTCTGATCTGAACAATCTGGAGGTGGTCACAACCACATCCTGTAAATATGAAACATCATTTGGCTTCACGGAAGAGGAAGTTTTTGCGGCACTGGATGAATATGGACTTTCCGACAGAAAGCAGGCTGTGAAAGAATGGTATGACGGCTTCACCTTCGGCACGGCGGAAGACATCTATAATCCGTGGTCCATTCTGAATTATCTGGAAAAACAGCGGTTTGCCACGTACTGGGCCAATACCAGCAGCAACAGTCTGGTGGGAAAACTGATCCGTGAGGGAAGTGCCGATGTGAAGATCTGGATGGAAGATCTGATGGATGGAAAATCAATCACGGCCCAGATAGACGAGCAGATCGTGTACGATCAGCTGGATGAAAGAGAAGATTCCATCTGGAGTCTGCTGCTGGCCAGCGGTTATCTGAAAATAAAACATTATCATATTGTGACTGATGAGGATATGAAAAGCGGCGGTATGGGCTGCGGAGCGGAAGAAGGTGACCAGATCTATGAGCTGGTGCTGACCAATCGTGAAGTGAAGGTGATGTTCCGGAATATGATCCGCGGATGGTTTAGAAATTCTTCTTCGAAGTATAATGATTTCATCAGGGCATTGCTGAAAAATGACCTGAAAGCCATGAATGCATATATGAATCGTGTGGCCCTGACAACATTCAGCTTTTTTGACAGTGGAAACAGACCCTCTGAACAGACGGAACCGGAGCGGTTCTACCATGGTTTTGTGCTGGGGCTGATGGTGGAACTGGCCGGGCGCTATGCGCTTACTTCAAATCGTGAAAGCGGATTCGGCAGGTATGACGTGATGCTGGAGCCGTTAAATGCATCCGATGATGCCATAATTATGGAGTTTAAGGTGTTCGATCCGACCGAGGAAAAAACACTGGAAGAAACTGTGCGAAAAGCACATGAGCAGATTGA
>JBJELO010000254.1:2921-7163 GCA_051879195.1 Lachnospiraceae bacterium | reverse complement strand
TGTCCCATGGACACATACATCAGCGGAATCAGAAATCCAAAGGAAACCTTCAGGCGAAATGCCATATTCCTGCGCTGTTCCTCCAGTACATCCAGCCCGCCGGCATTTCTGCCCGAACGCGCTGCCGCACCGACAGCAGAACCGGATCCGACGCCTGCTGCCCCTGTGCTGCTTGCATGTCCTTCCTGTCGGGGAAAAGCACCGTAACCGGCTTTCTCCACCGCTCTGGAAATCTGTTCCGCACTCAGTTTATCCTCTGCATACTCTACCTGCATGCTGTTGGTCAGAAGATTCACGGAAACCTCCTGCACGCCCTCCAGCCCCCGGACGCACTTCTCCACCCGGGATGAGCAGGCCGAACAAGTCATCCCTGTCACATCAAACTTCTGCTTCATCTTTCTTTCCTCCGTAAAAAACTTCATGTCTATAGTATCTTCTCCATAATGCGAATAAATTCATCCACTTTTTCATCAATCTCCTCCTGCGACTCGGCATGTGCCACGCAGCTCTTCAGATGAGCGGACAAAACCTCTTTATTGGCACGCTGAAGCACGGAAGTAGCCGCCATCAGCTGTGTGGAAATATCGATACAATACCGGTCTTCCTCAATCATCTTCAAAATCCCGTCAATCTGTCCCCTGGCCGTCTTCAGCAACCGTGTCACCTGTTTCTTATCAGCTTTCATAAGATCGCCCCTTTCCATACACCCCCACGGGGTGCCCGTGTATCCATTATGCAACAAAAAAAAGCCCCTGTCAAGAGGCTGTGAGATGTGGTTCATTGTTTGGGGTGATGTTAAACAGGTAGTGAGGCGCCATGAGCGGCAGGTCCTGTCCGGAGACGCGCTCTCGCTCTGTGACAAACGCAGCGGTACTAAGCTTTTTCTGCGCTTACGCTTGAAAAAGCAAGTGCCGGCGTTTGTCAACGGTCTCCTTGACAGGACCTGCCGCTCATGGCGCCGCCAAGGTTATTTCGACATCTCCAATCACAAACGATGAACCGCATGGGAGAGGGACGCATTTTGGATTTGTTATTGCTGTCGCTGTGTCGACTTTTATGTGTGCCCTCCCCATATATTGTTTCCGTGTTCCTTTGGTGCCGGAGACAGTCTGTGGCGGCGAAGAGGCAGTGGTGTCCTGTAAAAGGGACCGTTGACAAACGCCGGTGCTTAACAAGCGGGACGTCCTGAAAGGACGGTTCGCGAGTTTAGCATCCGCTGCGTTTGTCACAGAGCGGGAGCGCGTCCCTGTACAGAACACCACTGCCGCTTCGCCTCACACCTCTCTTTCACCCGGAACCAAAACAATATTACCTCTTCTCTTTTTTCAGTATCCTGGGGAAGTTGATGGCGAACATGATGGTTGTGGTTAATGCTGCCAGTATGTCTGATACCGGTTCGGCCAGGAATACGGCAAAGACTTTGTTTTCGAAAAAACAGGGGAGGATATAGATCAGCGGGATCAGCAGGATCAGTTTTCTCAGGCAGGCGAGGAACAGGGATATTTTGGCCTGTCCCAGGGCAACAAATGAAGTCTGGAAAGTATTCTGAAATCCCATCATGAAAATTCCGCCGAAGTAAATGTGCATTGCCCATACGGTGATCTGCAACAGTTCTTCAGAGCTGTTGTTGAATATTTTAACAAAAACGGCAGGAAACAGCTGCACCAGCAGGAAAAATACGGTCGCTGCCGATACGCAGCTGACTGCCATCAGTTTGATTGCCTGCTTTACCCGGTCATCCTTGCGGGCACCATAATTATAACTGATCAGTGGCTGTGCTGCCTGACCGATACCGTTGCTGACCAGTGAGTTGATCTGCATCACACTGGACAGAATCGTCATGGCTCCTACTGCCAGATCTCCGCCATATTTCGCCAGCGATGAATTGAAGCAGATATTCAGCAGACTCTCCGTACTCTGCATTACAAAAGGTGATACACCCAGCGCCAGGACCGGCCCCAGAACCTTTGATGAAATCTTCATATTTTCCTTCCGGATGTGAAGGATTGTTTTCTTTCCGGTCAGGAAACACAGAACCCATACTGCCGATACACCCTGAGATAAAACGGTTGCAAGCGCTGCACCGCGTACTCCCATATTCAGGCCGAATATAAAGACCGGATCCAGTATGATATTAATAACTGCGCCGATCACTACGGTCATCATACTGATCTGAGTAAATCCCTGAGTTGTGATAAACGCATTCAATCCCAATGCAATCTGAACACAGATCGTTCCGCAGACATAAATCTGCATATAGGACCAGGCAAATGGCAGTGTATCGCTGCTGGCACCGAAGAGAACCAGCAGCTTCTGTCCGGAAATCAGAAACACTGCAGTGAGAATAATCGAGATCATGAGCAACGCCGTTGTACAGTTGCCCAGAATCTGTTCTGCCTTCTCATTCTTTCCCTGTCCCATAGCAATCGCTGCCTGAGGCCCGCCGCCCATACCGATCAGCGCACTGAATGCGGAAATCATCATAATAACCGGGAAACACAGTCCCAGACCGGTCAGAGCCTGCACACCCGTATCCGGTATATGGCCGATATACATCCGATCCACCACATTGTAAAGCATATTCACCAGCTGAGCCGCAACCGTAGGAACAGCCAGTGAAAACATCAGCTTTCCCACACTGCCGCTGCCCAGATCACGCTTCCCGCCGGAAGCACTGTTACGTTTCACTTTTGTACTCATCTGCACTCCTCTTCTCCCTTATTTTCATAATACAATTACTAATAATAGAACTTTCCCTGTCCGTTTGTCAATGGATGACAAAAGATCCTGACAAAAAAAGAACAGGTTCTGCTCTTTCCCTGTTCTTTCAGCAGTTCATTATCAAGTTGCAGATTATTAATAACGAATCATAAGTCCGAAGCTTTCGCCTCTGAAATAATCCGGACAATAGTTGGTCAGATAGAGCTGCATGGAACGTCTGTTTACAGGCATCTTCTGCAGAATCCCGTACAGTTTTTCCAGTGCTTCATCAGCCAGAATATTCTCCCAGATCCGTTCAAAATTGTTATCCAGATAAGTATTATAAGATTCCGCTCTGTCCGCCTCCAGTACGTTGATTTCATCCAGCGGTATAATCATCTGATTTCCTGCTTCCTGTTCCTGATCCGATACAACATCTGCATGCTCCAGCTCACCGTAATAATTCAGTTCTCTCATCAATCTGTTTGCAAAGGAAGTATTATTGATTCTCTCCACAATCTTTTCTGCTTTTCCTGTTTTAGTCATTGAAATCATTCAGCCTCCTTCAGTGTTTTCCCTGTTTTCATATCCATCCAGGAAGCACAGCCTGCCTGTGCTCTTATATGACACAGGCCTTCATCTCCTGTGCAATAAAAAGCATAACACTGTACCTGTAAAAAAACAATCAGGAGACTGTATGAAAAAATCCCTGTTCCATTTTCATTTTTGTAAATATTTTTTTCAATTCTTTATTTTTCCAGTCAAAAGTCGTGTTTTATATACAAAAAAACGCTTTATTTTGTATTCCGGAACCAATTGCTTTTTCATCAATGATTTCACTGCCCGTCCTGGCCGGCTGCGGTCCGCTAACCGGTGCGCTCAAAAGCCGCTAACTGATCAATGTCTGCCAGCCCGGAATTTCGGGCAGCTCTGATTCAAAAACTGTTCTCCGGGAGAGTCCGCAGAATTCAATCTGAAGCCAGTTTTTCAGATTGGCTCCATAATAAATAATATCGCCTCCGTAGACAGACAATACCGGGGCATCATCCGTCTGTTCAAGGCAGGAAACATAACGATGCGCATACAGGGGAATCAGCACAGATGCATCGCCTAACCGCTCCCCGGCTATTTCCAGAGCCTGCGATTCCTCTTCAGGACGCTCTCCCCAGCAGGCAGGCCAGACTTCCTCCAGTTCCACGGCAGTCATCACACCGCGAACTGGGGCTTTCAGCTTCCGTTTCACAGACTCCACATAGTCCGGGGTTTCATCCAGCCAGCGCACAAAACCGTCCGATACGGGCATTCCTTCCATGTAAAATCTGCGAAGTTCCCCGGGAAATACGATTCCATACCGTTTCTGGACCTGATCCAGCTGCTGCGGGGTCACATCCTCCAGAAAAGAAATCCCCTGTTTTTTCATCTGCTCCATGATATCTCTGTACTCTATCTGCATCCTGTTTCCCGATTTCCTTTCGTCTTTTTTATTCCTCAGCTTTTCTGCTTGTTGGCTTTCTTCACAGTTTCCTGCTGCCCGGCTGCTAC
>JBJELO010000254.1:0-2821 GCA_051879195.1 Lachnospiraceae bacterium | reverse complement strand
CTCAGCTTTTCTGCTTGTTGGCTTTCTTCACAGTTTCCTGCTGCCCGGCTGCTACTGATTTTCCTTTTCTTTTTCTTCCCGACGTTTCTGCTGAGCCTTCTCCATTTCGATACCAAATGTCTCCGCTGCCTTCTGGTATTCTTCCTCATCCTCGATGTTCTCCAGCTCGGTGCGGTTGTTGATCATGCGGAACAGGTAAATATCACCCTCCGGATTATCCTTCAGCGGCATCACTGCCACATAATCCTTTGTCCCCATCACATATTTCAGCATAATCAGACAATTGATCTTTTCCCCTTCATCTGTGGTGATCTGAATCACTCTGTCCTCCAGATTAATGCGGGAACCACAGTCAGCCCCACAGGTACTGCAATCCTGCGGATCACATTTGTCAATCTTATTCATCTCATTCTCCATGATAAAATTTCCTCCTCACTTTTTATACTCATGTCGTCAAAATGGTTCATCCAGACGGCTGCAGATCAGACGTATCCTGTCCTCATCCACCTTTCCTTTCGGTGCTTTCATGGTAACAACCAGATTGGATGTCCTGAAAATCTCCCCGGACATCTCCATGATCCGCTGAATCGTAACCTTCTGATAAGCCGCCTTCCGATCCTCAACCATCCGGTAAGGTTCCTCCAGAATATGGCATTCATAAGCCCGGTTCCAGTTGAAATCATCTGCGTCATCCAGCATCAGCTCCGCATTGTCCACATAGGGCGGCAGTACATAATCCAGTTCATCGGTCAGACCGTATTTCATGGTCTGACATACCCGGATCACACGTTCCATGGATGTATACAGATCCCCGGGGCGAACCTCATAGTACACGCTGATATTGCCCAGGTTATTATACCTCTCATACTGAGAACCAAAGCTGTAGATCATCCCTGTCTTTTCCGACAGCTCCTGATGAATCTTGCAGCTCTCCCCTTCAAACATAATATCATACAGAAGGGAATTCTCCGCCTCTGTATATCTCTCCGTGTTCACATCAAAAGAAAATCTTACATAATAGTAGTTGCTGTTCTTCACAGCCACATGGCAGTTTCTCCTGAAAAATGCATCCGGCACAGGAGCCAGATTGTACCGCACAGGAGCTGTCTCCCTGAGCGGATAGGAATCAATGAGGTTCATCAAAAAGGAAATATCATCCTCTGAATAGCAGCCGGTCACATAAAAAAACAGGTTATTGACGGAAAGCATCTCCTGTGCTGCCTGGCGCAGTGCCTGCTTCCCCATATGATCCAGGTTGGAAAATGTCCCACCGATGGTATTCTTCAGACTGGTTCCCTCCCAGATAATCTGCTGGGTAAAATGATCCAGTGAATGCAGTTCATCCGACTCCCGCAGCTCCGATTTGATCCGTCTGCGCTCCGTGGCAATATCCTCCGCAGGAAGTGTAAACGGTTCAAAAATCGACGTAAGAATCTCTGCCGCTTCTTTAAAATGTACACATGCACCGGTAATCTCAAACTGCATGAATTCTTTATAAGTACAGCCATTGAACTCCAGCCCCAGCCGGTCCAGGCGCTCAAAAAGCTTTCCATCGTATTTCCGGTTGATATTTTTAAATACCATATGTTCAAAAAAATGGGAAATTCCATTCTTATCATCTGTTTCAAAAAGAGATCCGGCACGAAGATAAAGACAGAGACAAAAGCTGTGCAGATGCGGGTTGGCATAACTGTAAACCGGCACCCGGTTCTCCGTCATCAGCACCAGTTCCCCCTCCTGCGCTGATCGATTGATATCCAGTTTTCTGATCAATACACACAAACACCTTTCCATTCATTTCTGTCTACTGATTGTACTTTTTCCCCCGGAAAAAGTCAACCGCTGCGAAAAAAATATACTGCTGCCGAAAAAAAATTGTCGCCGCCATTCATGGGTTTAAAACAGTTATTCGTATTTATAGATTTAAGCAAATCTACCAAATAATCTATAGATTTTTTTAATAAATTATGTTAGAATATATAACAGTTTAAGAGTAAATCCTGTATTCAGGATTATAATCTGCAAAAGAAGGGAGAACATCCATGGAATTCAAACAGCTTGAGGCATTTGTAGCCGCAGTTGATTATAATAGTTTCTCAGAGGCAGCCAAGCACCTGTATCTGACTCAGCCTACAATCAGTGCTCATATCAGTTCTCTGGAAAAGGAGCTGAACTCCAAGTTAATCATACGCACAACTAAAAAAATGGAACTGACCGCCAGAGGGCAGCAGTTCTACGAATGTGCCGTAAATATTCTGAATATACGCAACAACATCGTGCAGGAATTCACCGGAAACGGCAAAAAGCTGATTTCACTGGGAGCTTCCACCATTCCCTCATCCTACATACTTCCTGAGATTCTGGGAGCATTCCGTAGAGAAGCGCCCGATGTGGCATTCAATATCTGGCAGGCGGACAGTAAAAAAGTAATCAATAAAGTCATAGAAGGAACCATCGACTTCGGTCTGACCGGTATGACGCTGGACACGGACTCCTGCATTTTCATTCCTTTTTTCCAGGATGAACTGGCAATCGCCACTCCTGCCAATGACCACTACATACGCCTGAAAGAACAGAATGCCGATCTGGAGACCTTATTAAAAGAACCCATGATCATGCGTGAAAACGGCTCCGGCACCCAGAAGGAAATCGATAATTTCCTCAGCCTGCACCAGATTGATGTAACAAAGCTTCAGGTTATCGCCCGGACGAATGATCTGGAATCCCTTAAACTGTCCATCTCCAATGGACTGGGCATCTCCATCCTGTCCACTCTGGCGATCCGGGATATGTCCGCCTCCGGCAGGATTCTGGAATTCCC
>JBJELO010000253.1:0-1621 GCA_051879195.1 Lachnospiraceae bacterium | reverse complement strand
ATATGGGTGCCGGACGTATCGTTTATCAGGAACTGACCAGAATTACAAAAGAAATTGAAGACGGTGTATTCTTTGACAATGAAGCTTTCATGGCAGCAGTAGAAAACTGTAAGAAGAACGATTCTGCTCTTCATATGTGGGGACTGCTTTCTGACGGAGGCGTTCACAGTCACAATACCCATCTTTATGCGTTGCTTGAGATGGCAAAACGCCAGGGCCTTTCCAAAGTGTATGTACACTGCTTCCTGGATGGCCGTGACACACCCCCTGCATCCGGAAAGGACTATGTTGCGGAGCTGGCTGATAAGATGAAAGAGATCGGCGTGGGTGAAATTGCCACCGTTATGGGCAGATACTATGCTATGGACCGTGATAACCGCTGGGAAAGAGTGGTACTGGCTTACAACGCGCTGACGAAAGGCGAAGGCGTACAGCAGACAGATGCCGTAGAAGGTGTTCAGGCATCCTATGATGACGGAAAGACTGATGAATTCGTACTTCCCATGGTTATCATGAAAGACGGTGCACCCACAGCAACCGTAAAAGATGGCGATTCTGTCATTTTCTTCAATTTCCGCCCCGACCGTGCAAGAGAAATCACCCGTGCATTCTGTGCGGATGAATTTGACGGTTTCGAAAGAAAGAAGAGACTGGATCTGACCTATGTATGCTTTACTGAATATGATGTAACAATCCCCAACAAGATCATTGCATTCAAAAAGGTACAGCTGACCAATACGTTTGGCGAATATCTGGCTGCACACGGCAAGACCCAGGCCCGCATTGCAGAAACGGAGAAATACGCGCACGTTACGTTCTTCTTCAACGGCGGTGTGGAGACACCCAACGAAGGCGAAGACCGTATTCTGGTAAAATCACCCAAGGTTGCGACGTATGATCTGCAGCCCGAGATGAGCGCTTATCAGGTATGTGATAAGCTGACAGAAGCAATTACTTCCGATAAATATGACGTGATTATCTGCAATTTCGCGAATCCCGATATGGTTGGCCACACCGGTATCGAACCGGCTGCAGTCAAGGCCATTGAAACAGTAGACGAATGTGTAGGCAAAGCAGTAGCAGCACTGAAATCCGTAGACGGAACCATGTTTATCTGCGCTGACCACGGTAACGCAGAACAGCTTAAAGACTACACAACAGGTGCACCTCACACAGCACACACCACCAATCCTGTACCGTTTATCCTTGTAAATGGTCCAGAAGGTGCACGTCTGGCTGAAGGCGGCTGTCTGGCAGATATTATCCCCACCCTGATCGATATCATGGGCATGGAAAAACCTGTGGAAATGACAGGCAAATCGCTGCTGGTAAGATAAGCCTGCGGTCTGTTTGTGACAATTATCAGGAAATGGAACTGTAACTGAAAATTAACAGAAAATCCGGCAGTGTATTCTGATGCATTTGCCGGATTTTTATACTACTGCGAAAAGCACATTCGGAATCAATTCCTTCATGCGGAGAATATATGAGGGAAGAAAAAATGCCGACCTATATTGTCACAAAAAAATATATAATAGCAGTAATATAAATAATTGAAAATTTTTTAAAAATAATGAAAAAAGCAGTTGACAAAAGTCAATGAAGGTGGTATCCTTTAGAA
>JBJELO010000252.1:0-1624 GCA_051879195.1 Lachnospiraceae bacterium | reverse complement strand
TCAGGTATTCCAGTGTGTTCACTGCCACATAGATACTGGCCTCTAAGCCGTCCTGCTCCAGATACGCAGCGATTTCCTGGGCTGTTTTTCCCTGACTGGCCAGATGTTTTGCCTCCAGTACCGACTGGCGCAGGGTCACCGAAATCCGGTGGTTGTCCACGACGTGGACGCTTCCGCCGTACTCCGCAGCCAGCATGGCGGCAGTTTGACAGCCGCCGGAAAGGCCGCTGGACATAGGCAGATAAATAATCTCATCATACCGTTCCAGCAGTCCCTCCCAGCAGTCCATCAGAACACCGGGTGCCGGCTGGGAGGTGCTGACACAAGCACCTTCACGCAGACGCTGAAAGAATTCGTCCTGAGAAATGGATTCATTCTCAAAATAGGTTTCATCATCAATGATCACCGGCATTGCCACCAGATGGATACCATACCGAGCCGCCTGTTCTGGGGTAATCCCACTATTTGTGTCTGTCAAGACTGCAATCTTCTCGTCCATAATTGTCTCCTTTATCTGTCAGGGTTCACCCCAAAACGGTGTATCATGCCGTACCCATTCATTTATTGGTCTTCCATATTCTTTTTGTGATATCGTGTGTATACTACGTAAGTAACCAGGATATAGGCAATTTCCGCGCAAAGCGAAATCATAAATCTTGGAGAACGAATATCTCGAATGTTCATACCCATAATGGGAAATGTAATCGTATGGGGAAGTAGCCCCAACAGGCTTCCCAAAAGGTATTTTTTGTACTCCACCTGAACCGCTCCCATATATAAGCTGACTACATCACTGGGCAGGCGAACCATACGGGCAAGGAAGGAAAAGAGGAAATCATTCTTTGCCCTCATATCATGAATTGCTTCTGCTTTTGGGTACTTTGCCCGAATCTCATCCACAGCGGAAGTTCCTGTTCTTCTGCCAATCTGGTATGGCAAGGACACCATGATCACGGTTCCGATCAGATTCAGAACAATCGCGACCGGAAGGGGAAAGAGAATTCCGTTTGCGGCATAAAGAAGCCCGGAATAGATGACGATGCTCAGACTTTTCAAAGCAAACAGCGCCAGCATTACAATAGCAGCAAGCCAAGGGTTAGCGGGTGTATAGCGCGCAATTTCTTCCACAGACAGCTCTTTCCGATGGTGAAAGCAAATTGCAATAATTCCCACCCATATCAGGCCCAGAACGATATTTCGCACAGTGCGTAATGCCTTTTGTGGCATACTGCCGGGAGGCGCCTGATCCAGAATTGCGTGGTAAAACCGGCCATACATGACGAGGGACAGAAGCATCACCCCGCCGCACAACAGCATCAGTGCCTTGGCTCCTGCTTCTGGAATATCCACGAAGAGGATCAGAATCATCATGACGGCATAAAGCACGACTGTACTGAGCTTGCCGTACCATTTTGCGCTGTTGATCGTATTTGTGCTCTTCAGTGTCAGATATCCCCATAAAAGCATCAGACATTCTTTTATGGCGAATACTGCCAGAAGCGCCCACATCCACGGATACCGGGCAGTCAGACAGACCACCAGCGCAGCCTGCGTCAGCTTGTCAGCGATCGGATCCAGCACCTTGCCAACATCGGAAACCATGTTAAATTTTCTGGCAATCTTG
>JBJELO010000251.1:0-7189 GCA_051879195.1 Lachnospiraceae bacterium | reverse complement strand
CAGATCGGTACCGGTGACCGTTCGGAGAAGATCAGAACCTACAACTTCCCTCAGGGCCGTGTGACGGAGCACCGTATCAAGCTGACCCTGTACAAGATCGATTCCGTCATGGACGGTGATCTGGATGAGATCATTGACAGCCTCATCGCCGCAGACCAGGCAGCCAGACTTGCAAAAATGAGTGAAGAAATCTAGAAATAAAGGTGTCCGGTATCTGTTCAGGCGACTGATACCGGGCACTTTCTGCAATTGTGAAAGGGGCTGGAAAATCTGATGGAGGATACCACAAAGGACACTATAGAGCATTTGAAAAAAGCAGCTCTTGTCGGTTGTTCCAACGGACTGCCGCAGACCCGGCGGGAACAGGTGTCTCTGCTGGCGGATGCGCTGCGGAAAATCGGTCTGGAGCCGGTTTTCAGTGAATATATTTTTGACCGGGATGGGTCCGGCTGCAGCGGTACGGCCAGGGAACGGGCTTCCGCTTTGATGCAGTTTTACAGGAACCCGGAAGTTTCTGCGATTTTTGATATTTCAGGAGGCGATATGGCCAATGAGATTCTGCCGTATCTGGATTTTGATGTGATTGCAGAGAGCGGAAAACGATTCTGGGGTTACAGTGATCTGACCACCATTCTGAACAGTATCTATACAAAGACAGGTCAGCCTTCCGTGCTGTATCAGGTGAGAAATCTGGTCTCATCCCATGGGGAAAAGCAGACTGCGGATTTTCTGGGGACTGTTATGGATGGAAGAGAGGATTTATATCGGTTTCCTTATCATTTTCTGCAGGGAGACCATCTGCAGGGAATCGTGGTGGGCGGCAATATCCGCTGCCTGCTGAAGCTGGCCGGGACACCATATTGGCCGGATATGCAGGGGAAGGTTCTGCTGCTGGAATCTCTGGGAGGCACGGTGCCGCAGATGCGCACCTATCTGAGTCAGCTGGGGCAGCTGGGCGTTTTCCGACAGATTCGGGGGATCATACTGGGAACCTTTACAAAAATGGAAGAAGGGAACTGTCGTCCTTCCATGGAAGAACTGGTGATGGAGCATCTGAGAGAGACAGAACGGGAAATCTCTGTGGTAAAAACGTCCTGTATCGGCCACGGAGCCGATTCAAAAGCAATTGTAATCGGACAGGAGATCAGTCTCCGGAGATAAACAGACTGGAGGAACACAATGAATACACTTGAAATACTGGAAGAGTTACAGAAAAAGGCATTAAAAGACGAAGCATTAAGAAGTGAACTGCTGGAAACAAGGAAAGCGGACCAGCCGATGGCTGCATTCTGCCGGAAGTGTCAGGAACTGGGCTATCCATTGTATGAAATGGATCTGATCAGCGCAGGTGAGGATTTTTATGCCTCCATGCGCCGCAGTACTAACGGGGGAGGAGAGAATTCTCCCATGCTGGAAGGAGAAGACGATTTTTATGAGTTGTTTTTCTGTGCCATTCAGGGGAAATGAGTCAATATTTTCAGCTTGACAACTACAGCTTCCCCATATATACTGTTACCAGAAAAGGGAGTAGCTGGCACAATATGTGTTTACACTGCCGTCAGTACGATTTTCGTGTGAAAATCCGGTTTTGTAACGAAGCAGCGAGACTTTTGTTGTACATTAATCTGCAGCAAAAGCCTCGCTTTTTGCTGTTTTCAGGATCATTTTAGGAGGAATTGATATGGAGATCTTGATTAATTTTATTCTTCTGGTACTTGGGTTTGCAATGCTGGTTAAGGGCGCAGACTGGTTTGTGGAAGGCGCTGCGGGAATTGCGGCGAAGTTCGGCATCCCTCAGCTGATTATCG
The DNA here is from genome assembly GCA_051879195.1 of Lachnospiraceae bacterium. Classification (GTDB taxonomy): domain Bacteria; phylum Bacillota; class Clostridia; order Lachnospirales; family Lachnospiraceae; genus TWA4. Next base: position 5,381 of record JBJELO010000251.1, on the reverse strand, counting down.
GTCTGACGATTGTGGCCATGGGTACCAGTGCTCCGGAGGCGGCTGTCAGTATTACGGCTGCCACAAAAGGAACTGCGGATATTACCATCGGCAATATTGTGGGAAGCAATATTATGAATGTTCTGATTATTCTTGGCGTTGCTTCTGTGATTACCACCATGGCTGTGGCGGAATCAACGGTGCGTTATGAGATTCCTTTTATGATTGCCATGTCCGTTCTGCTTCTGGTGCTGGGCTTCAGCGGCAATGAGATTACATTTGCGGAAGGCATCATTCTCTGGATCGCTTTTATCGCATATTTTGTATATCTGTTTTTTATGGCCAAAAAGAATAAAGAAGAACAGGAAGAGATTAAAGATCGTCCCTGGTGGCAGCTGATTCTGTTTACGGTGATCGGCCTGGTTCTCATTGTCTGGGGCAGTGATGTGACAGTCAACGCAGCGACTGCCATTGCAAGGATCGTGGGACTGAGCGAGCGGATCATCGGTCTGACCATCGTAGCACTGGGAACTTCTCTGCCGGAGCTGTTTACCTCTGTCATGGCAGCCAGAAAGCACAATGCGGATATTGCCATCGGCAACATTGTGGGCAGCAATCTTTTCAATATTCTGTTTGTTGTGGGAACCTCTGCACTGGTAACGAATATTCCCTTTGCTCCCAATTTCCGGATCGATATGCTGATTGCCACAGCTGCGGCAATTATTCTCTGGTGGTTCTGCTTCAATGACCGCAAACTGAAACGAAAGGAAGGTATTGTTATGCTGGCATGCTATGCGGGGTATTTTGTTTACCTGATGGTATAAATTTGTAATACCTGTTCAGAGCCAACCTCGAAAACACTGTGTGTTTTCGAGATGTGGCGTATCCTCCAAATAGATTTGTACAGAAATAAATACAAAATCAGTAATTTTATCACTTGCAGGAAGTTCTGTTAAATTGTATACTTTCAGTGATTTGTTAGAATTCGAACTAATTAATGATTGAAAGGATGAGAGGCCGTATGACGGACAATAATTTTACAGAAGGCAAAATTTTAAGTAAACTTTTTAAATTTATGATTCCCATACTGGGGGCGCTGGTTCTTCAGGCCATGTATGGTGCGGTGGATATCCTGATTGTAGGTCAGTTTGGCACCACAGCGGGGATTTCCGCCGTTTCAACAGGCAGCAATATTGTAAATCTGGTTATTTTCACCGTTACAGGACTGGCGATGGGTATTACCGTTGTGATCGGTATGTATCTGGGGCAGAAAAAGGAACGGAGAATCGGGAAGCTGATCGGCGGTGCAATCTGCTTTTTTATTGCTGCGTCGGTGGTACTTTCTCTGATCATGCTGGTTTTTGCAAGGCCGCTGGCCATGCTGATGCAGGCACCCCAGGAAGCTCTTGATCTGACCGTTACATATGTACGCATCTGCGGCGGCGGTATGCTCTTTGTTGTAGCCTACAATGTGATCAGCAGCGTTTTCAGAGGTCTCGGCAATTCCAGACTGCCGCTGATTTTTGTGGCAATTGCCTGTGTGGTGAATATTTTCGGTGATCTGTTCTTTGTTGCCGTACTGGGGATGAATGTGGCAGGTGCGGCAATCGCAACGATTCTGGCACAGGCGGTAAGTGTTGTGCTGTCGCTGGCCATTATCCGGAGACAGGAACTGCCTTTTACTGTTACGAGACAGGATATCTGTTTTAATTCCGAGATTTTCAATTTCGTGCGGGTGGGTGCTCCCATTGCGCTGCAGGAAATCCTGACTCAGCTGTCATTTCTGGCATTGTGTGCATTCATCAACCGTCTGGGTCTGGAGGCTTCCTCCGGCTATGGTGTTGCCAATAAGATCGTGTCATTTGTCATGCTGATTCCCGGCTCGCTGATGCAGTCCATCTCGGCTTTTGTGGCGCAGAATGTGGGTGCGGGCAAGGAAAAACGGGCCAGAGATACGATGCTTTGCGGTATCGCTGCAGGGGCCTGCATCGGTGTGTTTGTCTGTATCGGTGTATTCTTCAAAGGCGATATTCCGTCATCTCTGTTTACGAAGGATGAGGCTGTAATTGCACGGGCATTTGAGTATCTGCGGGGATTTGCGCTGGAAGCAATCGTGACTTCCATATCGTTCAGTTTTATCGGCTATTATAACGGACACGGACAGACTTTATTCGTTATGCTTCAGGGGCTGGCGCAGACCTTCCTGGTGCGTCTTCCCGTGTCATGGTACATGAGTATTCAGCCGGATGCAAGCCTGACCAATATCGGTCTGGCAGCTCCTTCTGCCACAATATTCGGTATCATTCTCAATGTGCTGTATTTCGTTTACTACAGCAGAAAAGTAAGCGGGAATAAGCAGGTAAATACATTAGCAGATAAGTAAAAAAACAGGTAAGCAACATAAGCAGATAAGCGGGAAAAGCAGGTAAGCAGCAAGGCCGGTAAGAAAGATATCATAACAGGCCGCCGGGCCCTGTGACCCGGTTACCTGTGAGAAGTGATCTGATTCCGATATTCTTTCGGGGTTTTCCCCACATATTTTCGAAATGTTTTAGTAAAATAATTGACATCCGGTATTCCGCAGGACTGTGCGATCACCTGAATCTGAAGGCTGGTCGTATTCAGGAGAAACAGCGCATGCCGGATTCTTTTTTTATTCACATATTCTGTCAGCGTAACACCTGTCTCTTTCTTAAACAAAGTGGACAGATAGCTGGAATTTACATTCAGCTGTCTGGCCTGGGCATAAAGACTCAGATCTGCGGTAATATCCGCATCGATCAGGGTCAGTGATTTCTGAATCAGAGGAGAGTACCCTTTCAGGGAATGATTCTGAACCAGAAGACAATACTGGCGTACCATGCGCCGGTTCAGTTCGTCTACAGAGCCGGGGGAGGCACAGAGCTCGATTTCCCTGGCAAACTGGGAAGAAATACTGTCAATATGCAGAGGATGTACAGAGCCCTGCTCTGCGGCTTTCCTGAGCAGCGTATTCAGAATGATCGCGTAGTTTTTACGATTGCGAAGCGGGTCGGCCGTCCGGACTTCCAGCTGCTTGTAATGAAAACTCTGATACAGGGAATCTGCTTTATTGAGTTGTCCGGAAGTCACTGCCTGCAGCAGTTCATTCTCTTCTTCATATCGTTTTTCCAGAACCTGTATGGATAAAAAGGGCTCTTCCTGTTTCCGTGCAGCTCTTTGCTCTGAATTGAAGGGTTTCTGGTAATCCTGGATGGAAAAATTGTTGATATCATCCCATAATTTTTCTCCAAGTGTATACAGAAGCGTCAGAAGGATGGTTTCATTGCCGAGAAGGGGAATATTCTGACAGTATTTTTCCAGCTGCGATATGGTATCCGGAGGAAAAGAATATTCTTCAACGATATTCAGCAGGATCTCCTGAGAATAGGCAATCAGCGTGTACGGACCAATGAGAATGAAAACGTCATCATTCTCATCAGGAACCCGGAACAGAAAATAATTGCAGAATGAAATATCTTTCAGCCGGTAGATAATATTGGGATGGATATCTTCCCTGATGTAATCGAAAAACTTCACGTAATTATAGTCCGAAACCAGCGCTTTCCGCAGTCCGTAGTCCGGCAGTGGATCAATCAGATCTTGATGATTCCTGATAATATGAAAAGAAAGTCCGAAATTATTTAAAAGCTGCTGTACAAAATTAATTTCCGTTTCGCATTTCATGAAAATTCCTCCTGCAATAGAACATAATCTCTCATAATCCTATTTTTCACAAATTTCATAAAAAATCAATAGAAGCCAAAAATATTACTAAAAGTCCTAAAAATCATCTCTGTGAAAAAAAATCCGGAAAAAATATAATAAATGCACAAAAAACATTGCAGAATAAGGAGGAAAATCATGCGTAATGTTATTAGTTTGAATGAGAACTGGAAATTCATTCAGAAAGATGCCGGATTGCCGGAATCTTTACCGGAGGATTGGGATTCCATCTGTCTGCCCCACACATGGAATGCCGTGGATGGTCATGACGGAAACGGAGGCTATGACAGGGGAACGTACTGGTATGCCAGAAACTTTCGGACACCGAAGCAGCCTCTGGGAGGAGGCCGTGTCTATGTGGAGATTCTCGCTGCAGGTCAGCAGGCAACGGTGTATGTCAACGGCAATAAGGTAATCTACCATGAAGGCGGTTATTCCACTTTCCGGGCCGATATTACCGAACTGTGCAATGAGGAAGAGGACAATCTTCTGGTGATTGCCTGCAGCAATGAGGTGAAAAGCAGCGTATATCCGGAATCAGCCGATTTTACATTTTACGGAGGGTTATACAGGGGTGTAAATCTTATCAGCGTACCGGACGCACATTTTGACCTTGATTATTTCGGAGGTCCCGGTCTCAGGATAACTCCCAGGCCCTGTGACTGCGGAGGTGCTGAATTTGAACTGGAATCCTGGGTGATCAATGGAGATGAGAATTTTACTGTCATGTATTCCATCAATGACGCACAGGGCCGGGAAGTGGCTTCCGCAGTGCGCCCGACTGATGATACAAAGGTGACGGTTTACGTACCTGATGCGGTCAGATGGGATATTGACAATCCTTATCTTTACACCGTAACGGCAATTCTGCAGCGCCGCAACGAAGCGTATGATGAAGTATCGGCCCGCGTGGGCGTCAGAAGCTTCTCCTGTGATCCTGAAAAAGGTTTTATCATCAACGGCGTGGAAACACCTCTGCGCGGTGTGAGCCGTCATCAGGATCAGCTTTACAAGGGCAATGCGCTGACCAGAGAAGATCACTACGAGGATGCCCGCCTGATCAAGGAATTGGGCGCCAATACGATCCGTCTGGCTCATTATCAGCATTCTCAGGATTTCTACGATGCCTGCGATGAGATGGGATTTATCGTATGGGCCGAGATTCCTTTTATCAGCGTATTCAAAACAGATCCGGCTGCTCATGAAAACTGCATCAGCCAGATGAAGGAGCTGATTATTCAGAATTATAATCATCCGTCCATCTGTTTCTGGGGGATTTCCAATGAAATTCTCATCGGCGGCATTTCGGAAAAACTGGTGGAAAATCATAAAGAACTGAACAAACTCTGCAAGGAGCTGGATCCCACAAGGCTGACCACCATTGCTCATGTTTCCGTGACACCTGTGGAAAGTCCCATCCACAGAATAACCGATGTGGAAAGCTACAATCATTATTTCGGCTGGTACGGCGGAAGGATGGAAGACAACGGCCCCTGGATGGATAATTTCCACCGCATACACCCCGATATCTGCGTGGGACTTTCCGAATACGGATGCGAAGGAATTATCACCTATCACGGTCCCAATCCGGCCTGCAAGGATTACAGCGAAGAATACCAGGCACTGTATCATGAGCATATGGCAAAAATGCTGGATGA
>JBJELO010000250.1:0-1663 GCA_051879195.1 Lachnospiraceae bacterium | reverse complement strand
CTACATCTTCACTTCAACGTCTTTCCCTGCAAATGCTATCCCGTATTTCACAATGTCCGTTATGCCTCTTTCCTGCATATCTGTGTCATAATGCCTGTCGGAAATCTGTTTCAGGCCGTCTGCTGCCAGTTCTGAAAGCTGGTCTTTTTCAGCAGCTTTCGCTGCTTTGAATTCCATGATGATTCCGGGAAGATTCCTGGTTTTCGGTTCCATCTGAAGATCAAAACGTCCGTTTCCTGATTCCCTGTTGGAGCGGATATCATACCGGGAAGACATGCTGGCCACAAGACCCAGAACCATTCCGTGATAAAAACCTTCTGCAGCGCCATCGAAGCTGCTGATACAGCTGATCATATATTTTTGAAGCGCTGTTTTCAGCCTGTCCCCATCATTCAGGTAAAGGGATTTCTCTATTTCCGCCATGGCATTTCCTTCCATGCTTCCGCGAAGCCACGAAAGAATTTCCGTATTGTAAACTCTGCGTATTTCCATATTGGGAAGCTGCAGTTCCACAAAGGTTCCGAACTCTGTTTCCACTGCTTCATGAACCGGTTTCAGATAACCGGCGATCAGCAGAAAACTGAAGATGGTATCCGGTCCATCGGAAATCCTCGGGTAGATTACCTCCATATTCAACGAAGCCTGCACCGTCTCTCCCTGCATCAGTGAGAGCAGTTCTTCCGCAATCTCCGGTGTAAGTCCCCGCATCATTTCCTGAATAATTTCATTATCACTGGTATTTGCCCAGTAAGCTCTGGGCTGACAGTTATTATTGAAATAATTTGTCACCGACCAGGGATTGTAGATTTCAGTCTTTCCAAAACGGTATCCATCATACCACGTCCGGATCTCCCCAAGTTTATCGCTGCAGCCGTAATAAGCTGCCATTGTTTCAACTTCTTCACCGGTAAATCCGAAATATTCACTGTATTTTTCATCCAGCACGGTATTTACCGTGGGATTATTCAGACCGCTGAATAGATTTTCTTTGAATACCCGGAGGATGCCTGTCAGCACACCAAAGGCCAGACTGTCGTTATCCTTCAATCCTCCGGACAGAAAATTCCTCATGAAGGTGATCACTTCATTATAGAACCCTCTGTTATGGCCCTGCTGGATCGGAGTATCGTATTCATCAATCAGGATGATTACTTTCGATCCATGGTGTTTCTCCAGCATCCGCGTCAGACACAGCAGCGCCCGCGTATACTCCACTTCGCTGAGTGATCCCTTTATCATGCGGTTCAGGTAATCCCGGTCGTCCTCATCCAGCCTGTCACTTTCAGCCAGCTCTGTATGCCTTTTATATTCATCTTTCAGCACAAGCCGGACTGCTTCCAGAGAATCTTTCCATGTATTGAATTTCACGTCCTTGAAAGTAAGAAACACAACAGGATATGTCCCCTGCAGACTGCGGTATCTTTTTCCGCATTTCCAGATTTTCTTATCCCTGAAGTAAACAGAAGTATCTTCGTCTGTTTTTTCAAAAAATGTCCTGAGCATATTGATGGCCAGTGTTTTGCCGAAACGCCTTGGGCGGGTAAATAAGGTAACCGCGCTGTGATCATCGATCAGATCCCGGATCAGAAGTGTTTTATCCACATAATAACAATCCCGGGCGATTTCCATATAGGAAGTATTTCCCACTGCACAGGGAAGAAGC
>JBJELO010000249.1:0-1671 GCA_051879195.1 Lachnospiraceae bacterium | reverse complement strand
CCTCATCTGGACGGCGCTTATGCAGGTTTCGGAAAACTGATCGAAGGACAGGATGTGGTAAACAGCATCGCGAAGGTTGCCACAGACTGGTCGGATAAGCCTCTGGAGCCCCAGGTAATGAAAAAAGTTACCGTAGAGACCTTCGGCGCTGATTATCCTGAACCGGAAAAATGCTGATAACAGGTCCGTAAAACCGGTGGGAAATGCCGTCAGAAAACATGTTGGAAAAGTGAAAATTTTCCAATTTCGTCATTTTGTAAAATTGGCCTGACGAAACACTTTTTTTGAAAGATGCACAGGAAAGAGATATTTGTGAGAACCGACACAGATATCTCTTTTTTAGTAAATGTATTTCGGGAATATTGTCTTTTATGAAAAAAAATATTCACAAAATTAAAGAAAGGTGCTTCCAAAAATCCAAAGTAGTGTTATAATGGTTAATCATGAGCGTTTTGCGCTCATTATGTTGTACAGGATTACTATGCAATCCTGCCGATGGGAAAGTTGGATTTTACCATATGCGGCTGGCTGGCAGCCTCAGGAAAACAATTCTGCCAATTGTCGATACCCGGCATCTGTTTTCTCTGCATGGTAAAAGTCTTGACTATATTAAGGAGGTCATCACAAAATGGCAAAATGGGTTTATATGTTTACGGAAGGTAATGCAAACATGAGAAACCTTCTGGGCGGCAAAGGTGCAAACCTTGCAGAAATGACAAACTTGGGTCTTCCGGTACCTCAGGGCTTCACAATCACAACCGAAGCCTGCACACAGTACTATGAAGACGGCAGAAAGATCAACGATGAGATCATGGAACAGATCATGGACGCAATCGTTAAGATGGAAGAAGTTACAGGCAAGAAATTCGGCGATCTTGAGAATCCCCTGCTTGTATCCGTTCGTTCCGGTGCTAGAGCTTCCATGCCCGGTATGATGGACACCATTCTGAACCTTGGTCTTAATGAAGAAGTTGTAGAAGTAGTTGCAAAGAAGACAGGCAACGAAAGATGGGCTCGTGACTGCTACAGAAGATTCATTCAGATGTATTCTGACGTAGTTATGGAAGTTGGTAAGAAATACTTCGAAGAATTAATCGATAAGATGAAAGCTGACAGAGGCGTTACACAGGACGTTGATCTGACAGCAGCTGACCTGAAGGAACTGGCTGATCAGTTCAAGGCTGAATACAAGGAAAAAATCGGCGCAGACTTCCCCGATGATCCGAAGGAACAGCTGATGGGCGCTATCAAAGCCGTATTCCGTTCATGGGACAACCCTCGTGCCAATGTATACCGTCGTGACAACGATATCCCTTATTCATGGGGAACCGCTGTTAACGTACAGGAGATGGCATTCGGTAACTGGTCAGATGAATCCGGTACCGGTGTTGCATTTACCCGTGACCCCGCTACAGGCGAAAAGAAACTGATGGGTGAATTCCTGATGAACGCTCAGGGTGAAGACGTAGTTGCAGGTGTACGTACACCTCAGCCCATCTCCGCACTGGCAGACGTTATGCCTGAAGTATTCGAACAGTTCAAGCAGGTTTGCAATACTCTGGAAACTCATTACAGAGATATGCAGGATATGGAATTTACCATTCAGGACAGAAAGCTGTTCATGCTGCAGACACGTAATGGTAAGAGAACCGCTCAGGCTGCTCTGAAGAT
>JBJELO010000248.1:0-1697 GCA_051879195.1 Lachnospiraceae bacterium | reverse complement strand
TTACTCAAGTGCTGAAACACGAACCAATGGAGGAACGACTATGAACATGATTACTCTGAATAATAATATTCAAATGCCTATGCTTGGCTTCGGAACATTTCTGATGGGGGGCACGGAGTGTGAGGAAAGCGTTCTGGCTGCCATCCGAAGCGGCTACCGCATGATTGACACGGCGGAGGCATACGGGAATGAGGATGCGGTTGGAAACGCAATCGTGAGAAGCGGTATTCCCCGTGAGGATTTGTTTCTTGTTACGAAAGTGAACTTCCGTTCCTATGAAAACACCCGCGAAACCGTGGAAGCGTCACTGAAAAAACTGAAAACCAGCTATCTTGACCTGGTTTTGCTGCACTGGCCCTTTGGCAATTACTATGCGGCATGGCGTGAGTTGGAAAAAATGTATCTTGAAGGAAAAATCCGGGCTATCGGCGTTTCCAACTTTGATCCGGATCGTCTGATTGACCTGATTGAATTCAATGAGGTCGTACCCGCTGTCAATCAGATTGAAACCCATCTGCTCTGCCAGCGCCGTGCAGAACATGAATGGCTGGAAAAATATCATGTTCAGCATATGGCTTACGCCCCGCTGGGCCAGGGAAGAAAGAATGAGATGTTCGAAAATCCCGCTTTGGTGGAGATTGCAAAAACGCATGGTAAAACTGCGGCTCAGATCGCGCTGCGGTATCTCATGCAGAGCGGCGTGATTGTCATTCCGAAATCGGTCCATGAGGAACGCATCAAAGAAAACTTTGACCTGTTTGATTTTGAACTCACTGCGGACGAAATGGATCGCCTTGTAAGCATGGACACGGCAGCACCTATGATCGGAAATCCAGAAAATCCGGCTATGGTGGAAGCTGCAATGAAATGGTAATAGCAGGAGAACGCTTATGAAAAAGGTCCTTATATTGGGCGCAACCGGCACCGCCGGAAGCGCCATTGCCCAAAAACTGATGTCTGATACAGAGCATCATATCACCCTGTTTGCCCGCCATGCGGGGGATCAATATTCTGAGGATTCTCGTACCACTGTTCTCAACGGTGATGCGGAAAACATTGAGGACTTAAAAAAAGCTGTTCAGGGACAGGATGTGGTGTACTGCGCCATATCCGGGGATGCGCTGCCTGAAATTGCCGGGAACATTGTTTCCGCTATGTCTGAAAGCAGCGTCAAGCGCCTTATTTTTATGGGGGCGGTAGGTATTTACAATGAGATCCCTGATGAAATTGACGGTGAAGACAACCTGGATCATGAACCGGCACAGATTCCCAATCGTCAGGCAGTTGACATCGTTGAGGCGAGCAGCTTGAATTATACGGTACTTCGTCCGGGCTATTTGAGAGAGGGCGCGGAGGACGATTTCGTTCTGTCCGTAAAAGGAGAGCCTGCGAAAGGATATGTCACTACGATTCCGTCCCTTGTGAAACTGGCGTTACAGCTTATTGAAGATGAAATGCTGTACTCGCGGGAAAGCGTCAGTATCACACGGAATGCGGTACAGGAGCAGAAGTAAAAGATACTTTACGGAGGCACAGTATGAATGACATTATTTTGAATAACGGAGTGAAAATGCCGATGCTGGGCTTCGGCACATGGTTTATTGATGACGATAAAGCGGAGGCTGCTGTCAAAGCTGCCGTGGAGATCGGCTATCGCCACATTGACACAGCCCAGGCATATTTCAACGAGGCGGGTG
>JBJELO010000247.1:0-1707 GCA_051879195.1 Lachnospiraceae bacterium | reverse complement strand
AATCGGATATTCGGTGTGCTTGCATTATTTTAATCTTATGATATAATATTGTCGAGATACTGTGCAGAACACAGCAGTATATCTTTAAATAACGAGAGAGAATGAAAAAAGACTTTGCAGATCCGTCTATCGGGGTCAGTTGAAGTATATAGAGGTGTAATATGTTGCAGTTTTTAATGAAAGGCGGTACACCGCTTAAAGGTGAGGTAACCATCGGCGGTGCAAAGAATGCAGCATTAGGAATTCTGGCAGCAGCCATTATGACTGATGAACCTGTCGTATTGGAGAATCTTCCCGACGTGAGTGATATTAATGTTATGCTGAAGGCAATCAGTGATATTGGAGCACAGGTGGACCGCCTGGATCGTCATACGGTTCGCATTACGGCGGGCAGTATCCATACGCAGAAAGTGTTATTTGACTATGTGAGAAAAATCAGAGCTTCCTATTATCTGATCGGAGCTCTGCTTGGAAAGTATAAGACTGCGGAGGTTGCTCTGCCCGGGGGATGTGCTATCGGTGCACGGCCCATTGACCAGCATCTGAAGGGATTTCATGCACTGGGAGCCAGGACGGAGATTACTCATGAGGGCGCGCTGCATGCGGAAGCCGATGCTCTGGTGGGACGTCACATTTTCATGGATGTGGTATCTGTAGGTGCAACAATCAATGTAATGCTGGCATCTGTGCTGGCAGAAGGCAGGACGGTTATCGAAAGCGCAGCCAAGGAACCGCATGTGGTTGATGTGGCCAACCTGTTGAACTGTATGGGTGCCCGGATCAAAGGCGCCGGGACGGATGTGATCCGTATCCATGGTGTGGAGAAGCTTCATGGGACCACTTATCCCATCGTACCGGATCAGATTGAAGCCGGTACTTTTATGATGGCGGCAGCAGCTACCAACGGGGATGTCCTGATCCGTAATGTAATTCCGAAACATCTGGAGGTAATCAGTGCAAAGCTTCTGGAGATGGGATGTACGGTACAGGAGTTTGATGACGCGGTACGTGTCTGCGGGAATCCCGATAAAGTGTATACCAATGTCAAGACAAGTCCTTATCCCGGATTTCCGACGGATATGCAGCCTCAGATCGCTACAGTTCTGGCTCTGGCCAACGGAACCAGTATGATCACGGAAAGCATTTTTGAAAAGCGTTTCGCTTATGTAGAGGAACTGAATCGTATGGGTGCCGATATCACCGTCTGCGAAAAGGGAGATGTGGCAACCATCAATGGTGTGAAAAGTCTGAAAGGAGCCGATGTGGCGGCACCTGATCTGAGAGCCGGAGCGGCGCTGGTGATTGCAGGTCTCTGTGCGGAAGGCTACACCTCCGTATCCGATATCAAGTATGTCCTTCGCGGATATGAAGATTTTGATGTGAAGATGCAGAAGCTGGGGGCACAGATCATAACGGTTTCCGATGAAAAGGAAGCGGAGGATTTTATCCGCAGAACAGGCGGCATGGAGCCCTTCGGCCAGGCAAAAGAGGCCTGAACAGGCTGCCTCTGATAACACCTGCAAAGAATATCAGAAAACTTACCGAAATAGCTTGCATATAGTCTGTTTTTGCAGTATACTGGCACCGTTGTATATGATCGCATAAAGTTATCGGTTTTATGCAGCAGTTGATTACGACAATTTTATATTAATTTTCTCTTATTCAGAGTGATGGAGATGTAAGGATCTGTGAAGTCACGGCAACCCC
>JBJELO010000246.1:0-1717 GCA_051879195.1 Lachnospiraceae bacterium | reverse complement strand
CAGTATCCATTATACCATTCTCTGACTTTACCGTATTTATCTTCCAGACCATACATCCGCAAAGCATGTTTTACTTCTTCATCCGTAAAACCGAAGCTGTCATCGAAATCTTCGCTTAATATGGAGTATATTTCCAGATTATTCAGGCCGGTAAAAATACTTTCCTTACTGATCCGCAGACAGCCCGTTATAACCGCAAATTCCAGATATGGATTCGTTTTCAGCACCGATTCAAACAAAGAACGGATGAATGCTGTCATTTCCTCATAGAATCCTTCAAAATATGCATTCTCCAGCGGTACATCATATTCGTCAATCAGTACAATTGCATTTTTTCCGTAATATCCGGAAAGACAGTAGGACAGGAATTCCAGTGCTTTTGCATACTCTATTTTTTCCGCTTCTCTGTCCATAATTGCCTGAAAACGTTTCTTTTCCGCATCCGTTAAATTACATGCTTTCAGAACAAAAGAATGTCTGCGGTATTCCTTCGCAATTTCATCCAGGATACTGGCATAGGCCATTTCATAATCCGGCTGTTTGGCTGATTTCAGCGTAAGACAGATGACAGGATATTGTTCCTGATGGCAGGTATACTGTTCACCGCAGGAAGATATCCTGAGATTTCGGAAAATATAACTGTTATCTATTTTCTGACCATTTTCATCCAGCTCCAGTTCAAAAAAGCGGCGCAGCATACTCAGATTCAGTGTCTTTCCGAATCGCCTGGGCCGCGTAAAAAGGCTTACTTTTCCGCCTCTGTCCAGAAGTTCCCTGATCATAAGAGATTTATCTACATAAAACAGATCTTTATCAATAATTTCCCGTATATCTTCATATCCTACCGGGATTTTTTTCATGTTATTCACCAGCTTTCCTCTATCATTTACTCCAGCCCTTCATAATCAAATGCCGGGATAAAGCTTTCTTCGGCGGTTTCGCCTTCCTGAATAAATCCCTGTTCTACACCCAGTTCGATGGCATAATCCACCAGCGCATCGTATTCCTCCTGCGTTACTTTTCGCTGAAGTTCCGGGTAATCCGGCAGTTCATTGCAGGGTGTGTACTGATTCATGATGCTGATATAAATCTGATTGCCCCATGTTTCATACAGATAACGGATAATATTTTTGGAGTCTTCCAGCTGTCCGGGCAATAGCAGATGACGTACGATGACGCCTTTTTTCATAAGCATCAGTTCTTCCCCGTCCTCTGTATACACACCGGGGACCGGCTCAAGAACCGTTTTTTCCGTCTGGCGAAGCATTTCCCCGATGGCTGCGGAAGCATATTTAAAATAATCCGGCGCACCGGCGTATCGTGCAGCCAGGCGGCTGTCCATATATTTCAGATCAGGGAGCCAGATATCCACCAGTCCCTCCAGCAGCCTGAGCGTCTGAACCTTTTCATAACTCCCTGTATTGTAGACAACGGGAATGGAAAGTCCCCGTTCTTTCGCCCGCCGCAGTGCTTTTACAATCTGAGGAACATAATGGCTGCCCGTTACCAGATTGATATTATGCGCCCCCATTTCCTGCAGCATCAGAAGCTTTTCTGTCAGTGTTTCACTGCTGATCACCCGGGCTGTCTGCCCTTTGGCAATCGTCCGGTTCTGGCAGAAAACGCATCCCAGAGCACATCCCGAGAAAAACACGGTTCCAGACCCGGAAATACCGGAAATCACCGGTTCCTCCCACATATGAAGTGCGGCTCTGGC
>JBJELO010000245.1:0-1730 GCA_051879195.1 Lachnospiraceae bacterium | reverse complement strand
CTGCCATGAGGGAGTAGTTGGTGTGGTAGATGACGAAGCCGGGTTTTGCTCCGGCTACTTTTTTTACCTGTTTTTTCTGGATGTAATCGATCTCCACTTTTTCCGCGGTGCGGGCGGAGGAGTACCAGGCGGCGAGCTGGCCGGCCAGTTCGAATACATGGTCCGGGATTTCACGGCCGTCATTTTTCAGAATCACGTGGGAGCCGGGTGCTTTTTTGGAGTGGAACCACCAGTCGCTGCCTGTGGCAAACCGGAAGGTCAGTTCTTCATTCTGATAATTATTTCTTCCGGCATACAGATGGAAGCCGTCTTCCGTGACATAATGGAAGGGTTTGCTGGTAAAACGGGCCTTTTTCTCTTTCGGTCCCCGCTTTTTGATGTAGCCGGCTTCCCGCAGTTCTTCTTTGATCTGGGTCAGATCGTTTTCTTCCACGGATATATCCAGTGCATTGCTGACCGAACGGAGATATTCGATTTCAGCTTCTGTTTCTTCAATCAGTTTGGTCAATGCTTCGAAAGTACGTTTCTGCTTATTATATTTTTCAAAATATCGTTTGGCGTTGTCCGCAGCGGAGAGATCCGGATCCAGCGGAATGGTAATTTCCTTATTATTATCGTAATAATTCCATGCCTGCATTTTGTCGCTGCCTTCTTCAACTGAGTAGCCGTACGTATGGATCAGTTCTCCGTACAGTTTGTAACGATCCCGTTTGGCTGTGTCTTTCAGCTGCTTTTTCTGAAGATCGTATTTTTTCAGGCTTCGTTCCAGATTGGTCTGGACAATCCGTCTCAGATCAGCGGATTTCTGGCGGATTCTTCCGGCCTGACTTCTTGCCGCATAAAAGTATTCCAGAACCTGGCTGATCGTATCAAATGCGCGAGTGGGGCTGTTCCCGTAGCATTCCAGCGAAACGGCGGAAAATTCAACCGGCATATCGTCCTGAAAAATCACCAGAGGATGAAAATCCCCTTTCTGAATATCTTCCATCAGGTAGCACAGGGTTTTATAAAGATGAAGCTGCTCCATTTCGGAAAGGGAACCTGCATCAGTCTCAGGATCAATACCGGCCCGTTGGCAGATTTCCGTTCCCATAACAGGGCTCAGACCGGTGAAGCTGGTGTACAGTGCCTTGTAAAGCGGGTAGGGGTGCGTCCTCATGGAGTCGGCAAATTCTTCCCATGTCAGGGTCAGCGGATCTTTTTTATGCATCGTTTCCGGGATAAAATACGGTCTTCCCGGAAGAACCTCGCGCACGGAACTGACCATGGCAGATACATGCTTGATACTGTCGATAATCCGGTAATCGTCACTGCAGAAAATAATGTTGCTGTGCTTTCCCATCAGCTCAATAATCAGATGTTTCGTACAAAGATCACCCATTTCATTCAGATGCTCCACTGTAATATCCACGATCCGCTCCAGACCAGGCTGTGTAATATCAATGATCCGTCCGTTGCCGATATGTTTGCGCAGCAGCATGCAGAAATTCGGTGCAGTCACCGGACCCGGTTTGTTTTTGTCTGTAAAATATAATAAAGGAAGACTGGCGTTGGCAGACATGAGAAGCCTGCAGGCATCTTTCTGCACCTTGATCGTCAGAAGCAGTTCGTCCTCTTCCGGCTGTGCAATCTTTGAAATACGCCCGTTCAGAATGCGGTTTCGCATCTCCCGGACCAGTCCGGCCACCGTAATACCATCGAAAGCCATATAAAATCCCTCCAGAATCAAA
>JBJELO010000244.1:0-31510 GCA_051879195.1 Lachnospiraceae bacterium | reverse complement strand
CCCATCAGGACGTGATGCTTTTCCTGAAAAAGATGGAGAGCGATGCGGTTGACAAGCTGCTGCTTGTGATCCCGGCATTTTACGGATTGACACTGTGCATTCTGTTTTTCCTGATTTATTACGCCAGCAAATTTCAGCTGGAACGGCGCCGGCATGAATTCGGTGTGTATCTGATGATGGGCATGCGCCGGTCACGTCTGTTTTTCATGCTGCTGGCGGAGGATCTGAGCACCAGTCTGGCGGCTTTGCTGATCGGCCTTCCTGCAGCAGTTCTGCTGTCTGAACTGATCAGCCTGATTACGGCCAGAGTGGTGGGACTTGGTATCATCGGTCATCAGGTCTCCTTTTCTTTTCAGGCGGTTTTGTGGACAGCGGGGGGATTTCTTTTGATTAAACTGGCGGCGTTTCTGATTCTGAGCGGCAGAATTGCCCGGCAGGAAATCGGTTCTCTGCTGACAGACACGCCGGAAGGGGCGAAACGGCAGCTGCCCGCAGCAGTCTATGCGCTGGCATTTCCTGTGGGAATTCTGTGTCTGGGGAATGCCTATTACAGAGCGATTACGGGAATTGCATGGCTCAGCATCAAAAAGATGGCGTTTACCCTGACTCTGGGTGTTGCAGGTACGCTGCTTCTCTTTTGGGGGCTGCGGTTTGTCATGAATCTGTTTGCAGGGAGAGGGAAGATGCATGGAAAGCTTTCCGTTTTCAATTTCCGCCAGATTCAGGAAACGGTGATCCGCCGCTCCAGTACGCTGGCAGTCAGCTCCCTTCTGATTCTGGCAGCGCTGTGCTGCTTCGGAGCCGGTGCGGCCATTGCCTGTTATTACGGACAATCGGAAGCTCATGTGCTGGATTATACCTTTAAGGAAGACGGAAACAGCGGTGATCTCAGGGATGCTCTGGCCCGGAATCATCTCGATTCCCGGTTTTCCCATCTGCTTGAAATCAGACAGGGGCATATCCGGACGACGGAGGATTATGAGCATGCGCTGCAGATGGATTCTGTGATGGATGCGCTGGAACAGCTGCCTCAGTCGGAAGGCCGGGAGAATCTGCAGAACAACCTTGCTTATATGTCTTATCCTGCTCTGATTTCATTGAGCGGTTATAATGAATTATTATCAGCTGCCGGTCTGCCGCTTCTGGAGCTGGAGGAAAATGAAGCCGGTGTCTATATGGACCAGGATATTGTAACGGATGAAATGACCGGGACTATGAATCAGGTTCTGGGAACGAAGCCTGCAGTACAGCTGGACGGACAGGATTTTTATCTGAAAGGAAAGGTACAGACGGTATCCATAGTAACGGATCGTGCCATTACCCTGTCCTTTGCCCTGATTCTTTCGGATAAGGTGTTTGATTATTTTACGCAGGGAGATTACAGTGTGTATCTGAACGGAATTCTCGATCCGTCGGTGACGGAGCGCACCAGCCTGCTGAATGCCATTTCCCGGATCAATGAGGAACTGGACGAGGCGGGAATCATTTATGAAAGCTATCTGCAGAACATGGGGCGCCAGCTGTTTTACGTGGTGGCAGCCAGCTATATTACCATTTATCTCGCGGTGATTTTCCTGATTATTGCCAATACGATTATCGGAGTACAGTTCCTTATGGGGCAGCAGAAGTCCGGGAAACGGTACCGCACGCTGGTACGGCTGGGAGCCACATATGAGACGCTGTGCCGGTCGGCCGGAAAGCAGATCAACTGGTATTTCGGCATTCCCACCGCTGTAGCTGCTATCAGCAGTGTGTTCGGCGTCCGGGCACTGTTTACCGTTCTGCTCTCTTCAGCTCTTCGAGGAAAAACTACACAGCTGATGTGGATTTCTGCAGCTATGATTCTGCTTCTTGCTGTGATAGAATGGATATATATGGCTGCGGTGAAGAAAAGCAGCAGCCGGTATCTGCTGACCCTGCTGGAACCGGAGAGGGAAGAGTAGATAAGATGAGCGCAAAGAGAAGCAGCGGTTTTGTCAGATCAGCGAAAAGAGCGGCGGAGCAGGCAGGAATAAAAACAGAGCGGAAAGGCAGGATATTGTATGAAACGGATTGCGGTTGTGGAGGATGAAAAGCTGATGCGGGAGGAACTGGTGGAGATGCTTGGCAAAAGCGGCTATGAACCGGTGGAAATCTGTGATTTTTCGGATGTAGCGGGTCAGCTGATTACGCTTTCTCCCGATCTGGTGCTTCTGGATCTGAATCTTCCCGGCACCGGGGGATTTCAGATCTGCCGTGATGTGAAGCAGAAAAGTTCTATTCCGGTTCTGGTACTCACCTCCCGGGATCAGATGAAGGATGAGCTTCACGCGCTGGATCTGGGGGCGGATGAATATCTGACAAAGCCCTGCAGGCGGGAGCGGCTTCTGGCCCGTATTTCCAATGTGCTGAAACGGTATGAGGGGCGTTCCAATCTGCTGGAGGGAGCCGGTTTCCTGCTGGACCGGCAGACCTACACCTTTTATATCCACAACAGCTCCGTAATTCTGCCGAAAAATCAGGGAATGCTGCTGGAGATTTTTCTCTCCCGCAGAGATGAGATTGTAAAAAAAGAAGATCTGTGCATGGCTCTGTGGGGAACAACGGAATTTATCGATGAAAATGCACTGCAGGTGAATCTGACCCGCCTCAAAAAGACCATGAGCCGCCTGAATATGAACCAGAGGATTGTGCCGGTGCGGGGCGTGGGTTACCGGCTGGAGGAACAGGAGGCGGAGTATGAAACGTAACCGGGATTATTTCATACAGTATGCTCCCTGGCTGATGCTCCTTCTGACTGTGGACGGGCTGGGGGCGCTGTTTCTGTGGCTGTCCGATGTCCGGGCATTTGCTGCACTGGTAACGGTGATCCTGCTGGCGTCGCTGCTTCTGTTTGCGGCTGTTTTTCTGGTGACGGTTCGTCTGGAGAGGAAGAAGGAGCAGGCCTTTGCAGATTTCCTTGCTGATCCGGATCTGCGCCATGAGGAAGCTCTTCTGAAGCTGACCGGCCGTGCGCAGGCGGATTCCATCCGTCTCCTGGGGAATGTTCTGCGTGAAAAGCAGGAGGCCTGTGACCGGATCAGGAACAGTCTGACCGATTATGAAGAATACGTGGAATCATGGGCCCATGAGGCCAAAACACCGATTTCCCTGTTGACTTTTCTTTTGGATAATCACAGGGAGGAACTGTCGGAAAATACAGGTTTTAAACTGGATTTCATCCGCAACCGCATGCAGGAGATCATTGACCAGATGCTGTACTATGCCCGGGTAAAAGGGCCGCAGAAGGATTATCTGTTTGAACCGGTGAATCCGGGCGACTGTATGTGGGAAGTGCTGGAGGATTACCGTCCCATGCTGGAGGAAAAGGAATTTCAGGTCTTTGTAGACATCCCTGCCTCTCTGAAGGACCGCTGTTACACAGACCGGAGGGGGATTCGCTTTATTCTGAATCAGATCATCAGCAATTCCATCAAGTACAGCAGTTTGGAGCCGGAAATCCATGTGGAATGGAGCCGTGGAGATCAGGAGTATGTACTTCTTGTGCAGGATAACGGCATCGGTGTCCGCCCGGGTGATCTTCCCTATATTTTCCAGAAAGGATTTACAGGAGATTCCGGTGGGGAACGGAAAAAAGCCACCGGTATGGGGCTCTATCTGGCCGCAGAGCTGGCCCGGGACCTGAATCTGACTCTGGAAGCAGAGTCGGAATGGGGGAGCGGGTTTGAGATGCGGATCCGTTTTCCGGTCGTGGAGCAGCTGTGAGCGAAAGGAACATGATGGCAGCAGAATGGTTCTGCTGTCATTTTTTGCGTGTGCCCGAAGGGAGACACCTTTTTCGGTATACCATAAAATTATTGAAAAAAATGATATTTCTAACGTAATTTCGGTGTAATAAATGGGACTTACGACATATTTTCGTTGTAATTTTTGTATTAAGAGGATATAATATGATTACCTGAATCTGGTCCGGAGGTGAAAATATGTATCGTTTTGCAATGAAAAGTCTTTATAAATGGAAAGAAAGCAGATATCGCAAACCATTGATCATTGAAGGTGCACGTCAGGTAGGAAAGACGTGGCTGATGAAAGAATTCGGCAAAAAAGCTTATAAGGATATGGTTTACATCAATTTTGATTCCAATTCCAGGATGGCAGAACTGTTTGCGTCAGACCTTGATACAGACCGTCTGATTATGGGACTGGAGATATACAGCGGTAAAAAAATTGATCCTGAGAATACCCTGATTGTATTTGATGAGGTTCAGGAGGTTCCAAAAGCACTTTCCAGTCTGAAGTATTTTTGTGAGGATGCGCCGCAGTATCATATCATGTGTGCCGGTTCACTTCTGGGAATTGCACTTCACAGCGGGACGTCGTTTCCGGTAGGAAAAGTGGATTTTCTGAAGCTGTATCCGCTCTCCTATAAAGAATTTCTTATGGCTGTCGGTGGTGAACGGTTCGCTGAATTGCTGTCCGCGCACGATTTTTCCATGATTACGGCTTTCAGGCAGACATATATTGATAATCTGAAATACTATTATTTTGTCGGCGGTATGCCGGAAGCTGTTCTGCATTTTTCAGAAAACAGGGATTTTAATGAAGTACGTGAGGTGCAGAAGCGGATTCTCACAGCCTATGAACAGGATTTCTCAAAACATGCTCCCAATGAGATTGTGCCAAGAATCCGTATGGTGTGGAACAGCATACCGTCTCAGCTGGCGAAGGAAAACAGAAAGTTTATTTACGGTCTGGTCCGGGAAGGCGGAAGGGCGAAGGATTTTGAAACAGCAATTATGTGGCTCTCCGACTGCGGCCTTGTTCATAAAGTCAGCCGTGTTGCCGCCCCGAATCTTCCGCTGAAAGCATATGAAGATCTGAAAGCATTTAAGCTTTTTACTGTGGATGTGGGACTTCTTGGATGCATGACAGGGCTTCGGGCACAGACACTGCTGGACGGCAACAGTCTGTTTTCGGAATTTAAGGGAGCACTGACAGAACAGTATGTGATGCAGCAGCTTGCTGCGATTGACGGCCTGAATATCTATTATTATACCAATGACCGCGGTTCCTGTGAAATTGATTTTCTCATAGATAACGGAAATATGGTAATTCCTGTGGAAGTAAAAGCCGAAGTCAATCTGAAAGCCAAAAGTCTGAAAACATTTAAGGAAAAATATCAGCCGGTAATTTCGGTGAGAACTGCCATGACCGATTATCGAAAAGATGACTGGGTGCTGAATCTGCCTTTGTATGCAATTGAAGAGATCAATCAGATTGAATTACAGAACAGGACAAAATATTATCGTAATCAGGATATCTGAACACATTGTATTTTTTTCGGGCGGATGATATAGTTTCAGTAAATCTGTTCAGGAGAAAATAATACAGGAGGATTCAGATGAAAGAACTTTTATTCGGAGCAGCTTATTACGATGAATACATGCCCTGCGAGCGTCTGGCGCAGGATGTTGCCATGATGAAAAAGGCGGGGATCAACACGGTTCGGATTGCCGAATCCACATGGAGCACCTGTGAGCCCCAGGAAGGTGTTTTTGATTTTTCTCATGTGGAAAGAGTGATGGATGCCATGGAAGAGGCGGGGATTCATGTGATTATCGGGACTCCCACCTATGCCGTTCCCACATGGATGGTTAAATCCCACCCCGATGTACTGGCGGAGACGGTGAAAGGGCGGGGCATTTACGGTGCCCGCCAGATTATGGACATTACCCATCCCGTATACCGTTATTATGCGGAGCGTGTGATCCGGGAACTGATGAAGCGGACGGCTCACAGACCGTGCGTCATCGGCTTCCAGATCGACAATGAGACGAAATACTATGGAACAGCGGGGAAAAACGTTCAGGAAAAATTTGTAAAATATCTGCGTGAGAAGTTTCATGATGATCTGGATGCCATGAACCGGGAATTCGGTCTTGATTACTGGAGCAATCGGATCAATGCCTGGGAGGATTTCCCTGATGTGCGGGGCACGATCAATGGAAGTCTGGGAGCGGAGTTTGAGAAATTCCAGCGGACTCTGGTGGATGAATTCCTGTCCTGGCAGGCGGATATTGTCAATGAATACCGCAGAGAGGACCAGTTCATCACTCAGAATTTTGATTTTGAATGGCGGGGGCACTCCTACGGCGTGCAGCCGGATGTGAATCATTATCATGCAGCCCGGTGCCTGACGACAGCCGGTGTGGATATTTACCATCCGTCTCAGGATGATCTGACCGGGACGGAAATTGCGTTCGGCGGCGATATGACCCGCTCTCTGAAGCAGGACAATTATCTGCTGATGGAGACGGAGGCACAGGGATACCCCGGATGGGTTCCCTATGAGGGCCAGCTGCGGCT
The DNA here is from genome assembly GCA_051879195.1 of Lachnospiraceae bacterium. Classification (GTDB taxonomy): domain Bacteria; phylum Bacillota; class Clostridia; order Lachnospirales; family Lachnospiraceae; genus TWA4. The sequence goes on along the minus strand of JBJELO010000244.1, from coordinate 25,165 downwards.
TCAGGCGTACAGCCATCTGGCCTCCGGTTCCAACAGTGTCATGTACTGGCACTGGCATTCCATTCACAATTCTTTTGAAACCTACTGGAAAGGTCTTTTGAGCCATGATTTTCAGGAAAATGACACCTACCGTGAGGCCTGTGTCATCGGTCGTGAGTTCAGGCAGATCGGAAGCCATCTTGTCAATCTGAAAAAGAAAAATGAAGCGGCCATCCTGGTCAGCAACGAAGCCCTGACGGCACTGAAATGGTTCGGAATCGAGGCCAGTGCCGCAGGAAATAACGGCATCGGATACAATGATGTGGTGCGCTGGATTTACGACGCACTGTACCGGATGAATGTGGAATGTGATTTCGTATGGCCGGAGTCGGACAATTTTAATCAGTACCGGGTGATTTTCATACCTGCCCTGTATGCCGCTCCCGATGAACTGCTGGAAAAACTGAACCGTTATGTGGAGAACGGCGGAACGCTGGCAGCCACCTTCAAAACAGCCTTTGCCAATGAAAATATCAAAGTCAGCCATGAAGTGCAGCCCCATATTCTCAGAAACTGTCTCGGTGTGAAATATCACCAGTTCACATTCCCGAAAAATGTGGGGCTGAGCGGTGAACTGCTCGGCGAAAATTCCGATGCCCGGGCCCGTGTTTTCATGGAACTGCTGGAGTCGGAAAGCGCCCGTGTACTGGCATCCTACGACCACTATAACTGGAAAAAATACGCAGCAATTACGGAAAATACATACGGAAAAGGAACGGCATTTTACATCGGCTGCATGACTGACGAAACCACACTGCAGGCGGTACTTGAGAAAGTACTGACAGCCGCCGGAATCAGGATTTCAGAATACCGCTATCCTGTCATTGTCCGCAAAGGAACAAATGATGCAGGCAGGACGGTAAGGTATTTCCTGAATTATTCTGAAAAGGAGCAGGAAATCATATATTGTTACGGTGACGGTATCAATCTTCTGACAGATGAAGCGATTCACAGTCATGAAACGTTAAAAATCCCTGCATGGAATCTGAAAATTATTGAACAATAACAATATTATGTACAATACCCCGTTGACCGTCTTCTCAAAAACGGTCAACGGGGTTATAATGCCATTAACCGGAGTGGTTAATGGAGGTGTATATGAATGATAAGTTTTTTCAGCTGCCTGTTGAAAAAAGAGAACGGATTATCAATGCAGGATATCATGTATTTAGTGCCAATTCCTATAAAAAAAGTCCGATGAGTGAGATTGCCGGTGCCGCCGGCATCAGTAAATCACTGCTGTTTCACTATTTTCAGAATAAAAGAGAACTCTATCTGTATCTCTGGGATGAGTGTGCCCGGATTACATATCATTATCTGAGCGAGTACCGGTGCTATGAGCAGGAGGATCTGTTTGAGATGATGTACCGGGGGACGCAGGCAAAGATGCGGATCATGAAGAAATATCCCGATATGGGACGTTTTGTAATCAAAGCTTTTTATGAAAAAGATCCGTCTGTGTGTCAGGATATTCAGGAGAATTGCAGGAAAGCAGTCAGTTTCAGTGCAGATAAGGTGTTTCAGAAGCTGGATCCGGACAAATTTATACCGGGCCTGGATCTGAAGATGATGTATCAGGAAATGTACTGGGCATCGGAAGGGTATCTGTGGGAGATGCTGCAGCGGGGAGATCTGGACGTTGACAGAGTAGAAAAAGACTTTATCCGGCTTATTGATTTCTGGAAGAGTATTTATATGAAAAAAGAGAATGTGTGAGGAGGTACAGTATGGATACTGTTCGAAACAATCCGGCAGGCGGACTGGCGGGTGCATCTGCGGGGGATGCCATCAGAACGAAAAATCTGACCAGATCCTACGGGAAGGCCAGAGGCATCATTGATTTGAATCTGCGCGTGAAGGAAGGCGAATTTTTCGGTTTTATCGGACCCAATGGAGCCGGAAAAAGTACGACGATCCGTACTTTGCTGGGGCTGATCCGGCCCAGCAGCGGAAGCGGGGAAATTTTCGGAATGGATATTGTCAGGGATAAAAAGGCCATACTGAAAGAGGTCGGCTATCTGCCTTCGGAAGCTGTATTCTATCAGGGCATGCGGGTGCGTGATGTTCTGAAGCTTTCGGCGGATCTGAGAAAGAAGGACTGCTCCCGGCGGGCGCAGGAGCTGTGTGACCGGCTTCAGCTGGATTCTTCACGGAAGGTGGAGGAGCTTTCCTTCGGAAACCGGAAAAAGGTGGGCATCGTCTGCGCTCTGCAGCATGATCCGCGTCTGCTTGTGCTGGATGAGCCCACCAGCGGGCTGGATCCGCTGATGCAGCGGGAATTTTTCAATATTCTGAAGGAATGCAACAGGCAGGGTGTGACGGTGTTTCTGTCTTCCCACATCCTGTCGGAGATCCAGCAGAACTGTACCAGAACAGCCATTGTCCGCGAGGGACGGATTACGGCCTGCGACAGTGTGGAAGCGCTGATGAAGACCAGTGCGAAACGGGTCGTGCTGCACGGTGAGGTCTGCCCGGAGATGCTTCCGGGAATCAGGAATCTTCAGCAGCTGGATCACGGATGCAGTTTTCTTTATACGGGGGATATCAATGAGCTGATCCGGGCTCTGGCGCAATGCCGTATTGCCGATCTGAGTGTATCGGAACCGGATCTGGAAGAGATTTTCATGCATTATTATCAGGATGGAGGGGAAATGCAATGACACTGATCAAACATGAACTGAAACAGGGAGGACTTTCTCTGGTGATCTGGACGGTATCCATCGCTTTTCTTCTGGTTGTCTGCATCATGCTGTACCCCGAGATGAAGAACGATATGGATGATGTGAGTGATCTTTTTGCTTCTATGGGCAGTTTTACAGAGGCGTTTGGCATGGATCAGGTCAGTTTCGGAACGCTGGAAGGTTTTTATGCGGTGGAATGCGGTAATATTCTGGGACTTGGCGGTGCTTTTTTTGCAGCATTCTGCGGGGCAGCCATGCTGTCGAAGGAAGAAAAAGAACACACCGCGGAATTTCTGCTGACTCATCCTGTCAGCCGGGCAAAAATCGTTACGGATAAACTGATCGCACTTATGCTGCAGATCGTGATTCTGAATGCGGTGAATCTGGGAGTTTCTCTGGTATCCATCGCCTGGATCGGCGAGGATATCATGTGGAAGGAACTTCTCCTTCTCCATCTGGCTTATTTTCTGCTGCAGGTGGAACTGGCAGGTATCTGCTTCGGCATCTCAGCATTTCTGCGGAAGGGCAGCCTGGGAATCGGGCTTGGAATAGCCACGGTTCTGTATTTCCTCAATCTGATTGCCAATATCTCGGATCAGGCGGAGTTTCTGAATTATATTACACCTTTCGGTTATGCGGAGGGGACTGATATTGTGGCAAATGCCAGTCTGGACGGCGGGCTTGTGGCCCTGGGGATGCTGTACGGGATTCTGGGAATTGCGGCAGCTTACCGGGTGTATTGTCGAAAAGATATCAGATAAGTGCAGCAGTCCGGGTGATTTCGAAAAAACTACCCGGACTGTTTATCCAGCAGCTGAAAACAGTTGTTCAGGTAAATGATGTGGGATACCGCGATGATGGCGCTGCGAAGCATCTTTTTCTCAATGGAAGAGGTGGTTCCGATATCCTCCACGGAATCCTTCAGTCCGAACTGGAAAAACAGAATGTTTTCCAGCTCCATACAGAAATAATTGTAGGCGGTTTCATCGGAGTAGATCAGAATCTGCCTGGAAAAAAGCCGGCTGATATTCTCCAGGGAAAGTGCCTGCTTTAAAATGGTGATACAGATCAGATGCGCAATCTGGTCTGTATAATAAAGTTTTTTTACGGGGCCTGCAATCAGGCCCTTTTTTACGTAATTGCTGATCATGGAACCGGTAATCTCGATACAGCCCAGAGGCGCCAGACACCGGTTGATATACTGGGCGGTCTGTTCCAGATACAGACCGGTATCCGGCAGCTGGGCGTATGCGGGCAGATGAAACGTCTGAATGGAATCTGCCAGTCCATTTTTCAATAAATCTTTCATGGAAGTCATTATAAACGTTCCTTTTTTAAAAGTCAAATCTGTAAATCTATTTGGCAGATACACCGCACCGGAGGAACATACAGTGTTTTTGAGGATGGCTTTGAACAGGAAACGGAATTTAATCCGGAGTTTGATAAAGTATATAAAAACTCTTGACGTGGTTTTTAATACCTGATATACTCATGAAGTAATCGGTTTTTAAAAAACCGATTACAAGGTATTCAAAACAATAAAGCGAAATAATTAAAAGATAATACAAAAGAGGTATTGGGATGAATTACAAAATTGTTTCGGATTCGGGTTCCAATTTAAGAATGATGGATTCTGATATTGCATTTGCTGCTGTTCCGCTTAAGATCAGTACGGCGGAAAGAGAATTTGTGGATGATGATGTGCTGCAGGTAGGCGAGATGATTACCTATCTGGACGGATATAAAGGGAAGTCGGGTACTGCATGTCCGGGGACCGGAGAGTGGCTGGAGGCATTTGGCGATGCGGAGGCCGTTTTCTGTTTTACAATTACCAGCACGCTTTCCGGAAGCTGCAATGCGGCGCGTCTTGCCGGTGAGGAGTATGAGGCGGAGCATCCGGGCCGTCACGTATGCATTGTGGATTCTCTGTCAGCCGGACCTGAGATGAAGCTTCTGATTGAAAAGGTCCAGGAACTGATCCGTCAGGGTAAGGAATACGAAACGATCTGTAAAGAAATCATGGAATATAAAGAGCATACCGGTCTGCTGTTTTCACTGGAATCACTGAAGAATCTGGCCAACAACGGGCGGGTCAGTCCGGCAGTGGCAAAACTGGCCGGCGTTCTCGGTATCCGGGTGGTTGGACGTGCCAGTGAGCATGGGGAGCTGGAGCCCATGGACAAGTGCCGTGGGGAAAAGAAAGCTCTGCCGACTGTAATCAGACGTATGAAAGAGATGGGATATGCCGGCGGGCAGGTGCGGATCGACCACTGCTGCAACAGTGCCGCAGCTGAAAAGCTGAAGCAGATGCTGTTGGAAGAACATGCAGGAGCGGATATAAGGATTGGGGAAACCTTCGGTCTGTGCAGTTTTTATGCAGAGAGAGGCGGTCTGATGATCGGTTTTGAGAGAGTATAGCATCGGTTTATTTTTACTGGAAATATAATTGTACGGCTTCATAAATACAGAATACTGTGGTAATGAAGCCGTTTTTTTATGTTTTCCGAAAATGATGAATCGTATGCATATCAGTTGGTATGTGCATCAGCCGGCTTTCAGTGATTCACGGAATGCTTCCAGAAGAGCCAGCTGCCGGGGGGTAAGCGTCTGAGGGATGTTTACATGGAGTGTGATGTGCAGGTCGCCCCTGTTGCCGACATTGGGAGGCATCCACAATCCTTTTCCCTCCAGCCGGATCCTGGTGCCGTCTTTTGTACCGGGGGGAAGCTGATAGGCTACAGGGCCTTCGATCGTATCGACCTGAATCGGTCCTCCAAGTACCAGATCGGTGTATTCCACCAGCTTACTGGAGTACAAATGGCAGCTTTTCCTCTGATATCCGACGTGATCCCTGAGAAGTATGATAATTACGATATTTTTGATATTCGAGACTCCCTGGGCGAGGATTTTTTCCTTTTCGTTTTCGCAGAGAATCTCCTCCAGAGGGAAAAAACATCCTTCGTACGTTCTGGGAGGCAGTGATATGCGGACCGGAATCTTTTTCCAGATATAACCGTGTCCGTGACAGTAAGAGCATTTGGCTGCATAAGACTGTTCGGGATCGTAAATCTGACCCTGACAGTGTATGCAGGGAATCCGCAGATTGAGATCAATGGTTTTTTCCGCACCCATAAATGTTTCTTCATATGTCAGAAAGACAGAAGAGCGCAGTGTGCCCGGTGCCGGTTTTTTCTTCTTTGCAGGTCCGCGGCTTCCGCATGCACCGCAGTGTCCGTCTTCATGGGAATGATCATGGCCGGAACTGCAGTTTGCGCAATCACCATTGCATTCGCCGTGTTCATGACTGTGTCCATGTTCCCCGTGGGAATGGTTTTCACTGTAAGTGCTGGTATGCGTGTAGGAATGCTCACGGAACAGCCATTTACCGTGTTTCAGATAGCCTTCGTGTCCCCATTCGTCGTAACGCTTCCGCTCTTTTTCATCGGAAAGCACCTTATAGGCTTCCATAATTTCCTGAAGCTTTTTCATGTCTGTCTTATTGTTTTTAATAATATCGGGATGATATTTTTTCATAAGGTTACGATAGGCTTTTTTGATATCGCTCTGGCTGGCGCTGAACCTGATGCCAAGAATCTGATAGTAATTTCTCATATATTTCCCCCCTTTTCCATGCCTGTTTCTGTTTATATTATATAGCATTCCAAAGAAAATGAAAATAGTAATGTCGATGAAAAAAGTGGACTGAAAAAGTACAGTATTAACAAAAAGGAGCCAATTCACGTTGATACCGTGAATCGGCTCCTTTTCAGAATTGTGAATTTCGAATCGGGATCAGATGGGTGACTGGGAAGAGGTGTCCTTCCGGATTACATCGTGAGCGCCGCCTTCCACAATGCTGGTTGCGGAAACCAGTGTGATCTTTGCTTTCTGCTGCAGCTCCTTGATGGTCAGTGCACCGCAGTTGCACATGGTTGATTTCACCTTGCTCAGCGTCTTGCTGACATTTTCCTTCAGTGGACCGGCATAGGGTACGTAGGAGTCTACGCCTTCTTCAAAGGACAGCTTGGTGGCGCCGCCCAGATCGTATCTCTGCCAGTTTCTTGCCCGGTTGGAACCTTCGCCCCAGTACTCTTTCACATAATTGCCGTTGATGAAAAGTTTTTCTGTGGGGCTTTCATCGAAACGGGCGAAGTATCTGCCCAGCATGACAAAATCAGCACCCATAGCCAGAGCAAGTGTGATGTGATGATCATAAACGATTCCGCCGTCGGAACAAACGGGAATATATACACCGGTTTTCTCGAAATACTCGTCTCTTGCTTTACATACTTCGATCAGCGCGGTAGCCTGTCCGCGTCCGATTCCTTTCGTCTCTCTTGTGATGCAGATAGAACCGCCGCCGATGCCGACTTTGATAAAATCCGCTCCGCATTCGGCAAGAAACAGGAATCCCTCTTTATCGACAACATTGCCGGCACCGACTTTTACACGGTCACCGTATGTCTTGCGGATGTATTCGATGGTCAGTTTCTGCCATTCGGAAAAGCCTTCGGAGGAGTCGATGCAGAGTACATCGGCGCCTGCTTCCAGCAGAGCGGGAACCCGTTCGCGGTAATCTCTTGTATTGATGCCGGCACCAACAACGTAGCGCTTATGCTGATCCAGCATCTCACCGGGATTCTCCTTATGTTCGGCATAATCCTTACGGAAAACAAATGCGGTCAGTCTGCCGTCATCGGTCACAATGGGAAGAGAATTCAGTTTGTTGTCCCAGATTATATCATTGGCTTCACTTAATGTGGTGCCGTCCTTTGCGGTGATCATCTTCTCCAGAGGAGTCATAAATTCAGATACTTTTACTGAGGGATCCATGCGGCTGATCCGGTAGTCTCTGCTGGTGACGATACCGAGCAGTTTCCCCTGAGCAGTACCGTCGTCTGTAACGGCAACGGTGGAATGTCCGGTTTTTTCCTTTAATTTGAGGATATCAGCCAGCGTTGCATCGGGACGGATATTGGAATCGCTGGGAACAAATCCGGCTTTATATCCCTTTGCCCGTGCTACCATGGCAGCTTCTGCCTCGATAGACTGTGAGCCATAAATAAAAGAAACACCTCCGCTTTTGGCCAGAGCAACAGCCAGTTTATCATCCGAAACGGACTGCATGATAGCAGATACCATGGGAATGCTCAGCTCAATTGCCGGTTTTTCACCGGCTTTGTACTTCACAAGAGGTGTTTTTAAAGATACATTAGCCGGAATACATTCGCTTGATGAATACCCCGGAATAAGAAGGTATTCATTGAAAGTATGTGACGGCTCATTAATGTAGATTGCCATAGCTTCATTCTCCTTACATAGATTTCGCATTGGGTTTATCAGAAACTCAGTGATCAATTACCCGGAATCAGCTGTCACAGCTGATTGGTAACTGTATTGTAACAGACGGAGGAAAGATTTTCAAGGGGGAGGCAAACTGTTCAGACTTCAACCGGGAAAATGTATTTTGAGGCAGAATGACCGTGGTATCCTGTACAGGGACACGCTTTCGCTCTGATCAAACGCAGCGGATGCTAACCTCGCGAACCTTCTGACGAAGGTCCGCTCGCTAAGCACCGGCGTTTTCTACGGTCCCTTTTACAGGATACCACAGTCATTCTGCCGCCACAGGTCATTTCATCCCCGGTAAAAAGAAGCTCTGAACAGTATGGGGAAAAACATATATCAGCAGGCACCGGCGTTTTCTACGGTCCTCTCAGCAGGATGCCGCTGCCAATGGTGCCGCCCGGGTTTACTCCCCATCCGACAATGAAAAACGAACTGTACATGGGAGGAACACATATTATATTTGATGGTGTGATATATGGTGTGTTATAGAGTAAAAAGATACAAATATGTGTAAATTCTCCCCCATGCATTCCGCCTCATACCCCCTCAATCAGCCTCTCTGAAGTCCGGACTGCAAAAAATGTCGTTGAAGGTTGTCTTTCACCCTGCTATAATGCTTTTTGTTGATGACCCGGGATGTATGTCTTTTGGGGTTGTCTGATTATACTTGAACAGAGGAGAATTGCGATGTTTTTTACAGGCTATGAGATACTTTGGCTGTTTTTTGCCTGCTCTTTTCTGGGGTGGGTTCTGGAAACGGTTATGGCTGCTGTGAAGCAGAAACGTTTTGTTAACAGAGGTCTGATTAATGCGCCGTTTTGTGTTCTTTATGGTATCGGTGCTGTTCTGATTACCATCGTGTGTCAGGAACTGACCGGTTTCTGGCTGTTTATTTATTCTGTGATTCTTGCGACGCTGCTGGAATGGACGGCCGGTCATCTGATTGAAAAAATGTATCACGAAAGATGGTGGAATTATTCAGGAGTTCCGTGGAATCTGGATGGTTACATATGTGCTCCCGCATCGGTGATCTGGGGTCTCTTATCTCTGATCATGATGAAATGGGGCAATCCCCTGCTGATGGGACTGTTTCATCTGATTCCTGAGCTTCCCGGGAAGATTCTGGTGCTGGGTTTGCTGATTCTGCTGGGTCTTGATACGGCGGCTACGCTGATTATCATGTCGGGCCGGAGCAGAAAAATACAGCAGTGGGAGGCTGTGGATTCCTGGCTGACCGGCATCAGTTCCCGGCTGGGTAAAAAGATTTATTCCCGTGTGGATGCACGTATCAGACGGGCTTATCCTGAAGCACAGGTAGAGAAAGCAGGCGAACCTGTAGTCGGTGTGTTTGCATACGGATGCAGCTTCCATAAGCTGATCTGGCTGTTTATGATCGGCGCCTTTCTGGGAGATATTACGGAAACCATTTTCTGCCGGATAACGGCAGGTGTCTGGATGAGCCGGAGCAGCGTAGTCTGGGGACCGTTCAGTATCGTGTGGGGCTTTGCCATTGCGGCTGCAACAGCGCTGCTTTACAAATACCGGGATCGTTCCGATACCTTTCTGTTTCTTACAGGCACTTTTCTCGGGGGTGCTTATGAATATTTCTGCAGCGTGCTGTCAGAGCTGGTATTCGGAAAGGTATTCTGGGATTACAGTGAACTGCCTTTCAACCTGGGAGGGCGTATCAATCTGCTGTACTGTTTCTTCTGGGGAATCGCGGCGGTAGTCTGGATCAAATTGCTGTATCCGGTGTTTTCTTCCTTGATAGAAAAGGTTTCTGTAAAGGCAGGGAAAATACTTACCTGGGTGATGATCGTATTCATGTGCTGCAATATGGCGGTTTCGGGACTGGCTCTGATCCGCAGCGATCAGCGTGCTCACGGAATCGAGGCGGAGCACGGCTGGCAGAGAACCATGGATGTGAGGTATGATGATGAAACGCTGGAGCGGATCTATCCTAATGCACTGACAGTGGAGTGATGCAGAGGCAGAAAGCCGTTTGTGCATGATACCGGATTTATCTGATGTTGCCTTGTTTATCATTCATAATGATTTATAGAAGTATGTTTTGGAAAGGACTGTGAAAATTGAGTGCTTATTTTTGTGTAGGGGCCGGTGGAGCCCTTGGGGCGGTATTTCGATATGCGTTGAGTACGGTTACAGTGAAATCTGATTTTCCGTTTATGACATTTGCTGCCAACCTGATCGGTGCGGTACTGATCGGCTTCATTGTGGGGCTGGCATCGGGGACAAAGCTTCGTTCTGACTACGTATTGTTTTTGAAAACCGGTTTCTGCGGAGGTTTTACAACATTTTCCACTTTTTCTCTGGAAACACTGACATTGCTGGAACAGAAATGTTACATGACCGGCAGCTTCTATGCGGCATGCAGTCTGATATGCTGTATTGTCGGTGTCTGGCTTGGAAAATGCATTGCCGGGCTGGCTGTGGGTGCATGATGCTCCGGCAGACAGGAAGTGAACGGAAAAAGAATATGCAATTACATAAAATACATAAAAAATCACCCTTCGGGGTGATTTTTTATGTACTGAATAGGTCTGATGCCCATGGTTTTCAGTCATCTTTTTTACAGATCCGTGTACTGTCACGGAACATGATCTTCACGGGAAGATAGACGATGGAATCCTCGATTTTTTTCCCTGAAATCAGGCTGAACAGGATGTCCAGCGCGGTTTCGGCTTTCTTTTTGATATCCTGATGCACAGTGGTCAGCTGGGGGTTGGAGAATCCGGCATATGTATTGTCATCAAAGCCGCATACGGAGAAATCCTCCGGTACCCGCATGCCCTGTCTGGTCAGGTATCCGATAATGGAAAATGCAAACTGGTCGCTGGTGCAGAAAAGCACGTAGTTCTGACCGGCATAGGGGAACAGTTTATTCAGCTGCTTATAGCTTTTTTCATCCAGCGGATCGAGATAAATGATATCGGGAATGCCGGGGTGGCTGCAGGGAAGGTGATATTCCCTGAGAACCTCGCGGACTCCGTCCATACGTTCCTGGGAGGAGCCTTTCTGAACATCGGCATCATCGGTCAGTGTAATGATATTTTTAAAACCGCGGGAGATCAGATATCTGCCCATGAGACGTCCGGCTTCCGTATCATCCAGCTTAACATGATGCCCTTCTTTTAATTCTTCAGGGCTTCCGTAGGTATCGATCCCTACGATGGGACAGTCCGCAAGTGCGGAAAGCTTTTTGAAATTTTTACAGGAAAAAGTAATCGTGACAATGCCCGCCACGTTCCAGGACATGGCAGTGGAGGTGATATCACGGTTTTCTTTATTAATATACAGCATCATATAGTAGCCTGCGTTGGAGATGATCTCCTCCATCACGCCCACAATATAGCCGAAAAACGGATCACTGAGATAAGTCAGGGAATACTTTCTGGTCAGGTGCGCAACAACAAGAATGATGCGTGACTTCCCTTTGGTCAGGGACTCCAGCCCCATCCGCGGTATGTAATTGTAATCTTTCAGAGCCTTCTGTATCCGTTCAACATTTTCCTTCGATACTTTATTGGTACGACCATGGATGACATTGGCCACGGTGGTGGGGCTCACGTTCATCATTTCAGCAATTTCTTTAATCGTAATCATAAGCAATCTCCATAAAAGCAGGAATTATCTGTATCATTCCTGTTTCTGATTTTCCGCAACGAAGCGGCAGGGCATTATAATCACTGCTGCACTGTTACGTTTTTTCAATGAAATAATAATAAAATATTGGTAAAAAAAAAGCAAGAGAAATGTTTTTAAAAGGTCAAATGTCCTAAAAAAAAGTGAAAAATATGCCGTAAAATCAACAAATTGGAAAAATATATAAAAAATGCACTAAAATAGGGTTTAAAATTATATATTTTAATGGTTTTGTTCAAAACTTCTTTACACCACATCAATATTGTGTTATTCTTGCATCAGCAAATGCATCGAAATGTTAAAAAAAGATGCTGAAAAATGTAGGTGTTACACAACACCGGAAAAGGAGGACAAACATGAAAAGAAAAACTATTGCAGTGCTGCTTGCGGCAACCATGGTGCTTGGTTTGACAGCATGCGGAGGCTCATCTGACGGCGGTTCCGAAACCAAGGCAGACGGCGGCGCATCCGGCTCCAAGTCAGGCGATACCATTCGTCTGGTTAACGGTAAGATCGAGATTGATGCTCAGCTGAAGAAACTGGCTGAGATGTACAAGGAAGAGACCGGCGTTACCGTTGAGATCGAATCCATGGGCGGCGGCATCGATATCCAGGGTACCCTGAAAGGTTACTACCAGGGCGACAACATGCCTGATATCTTTGTTAACGGCGGCGCTACAGACTTCAAGAACTGGGAAGGCATGCTGGTTGACATGAGTGATCAGGCATGGGCATCCGATACAGAGGCTGCATATGTGAATGAAGAAGGTACCATCGGTTTCCCTTACACAACAGAAGCTGTTGGTCTGGCTTACAATGCAGACCTTCTTGAAAAAGCAGGTATCGATCCCACAACACTGACCGGACCCACCCAGATCGAAGAAGCGTTCAAGACTCTTGATTCCAAGAAAGATGAACTTGGTCTGACAGCAGTAGTTGGCTACTGTGCAGAAGCTTCCAGCCTGTACTGGTCAACCGGTAACCACTTATTTGCAAACTACATTGATGCAGGTCTTGACCGTGATGACACAACCTACATTGACATGCTGAACGACGGCGGCAAGCTGGACGATGCACGTCTGACCGATTTCGCCAAATTTGTAGGTATCCTGAATCAGTATTCAGATCCTGCTCTGCTGGTATCCGGTACATATGATCAGCAGATCCTGAACTTTGCATCCGGCAAGTATGCATTTGTTACACAGGGTTCCTGGATCGGCGCTACCATGACTGGTGATGATGCTGCTGCATATGCAGAAGCAGGCAACTTCAAGGTTGGCATGATCCCTTACGCTTTCCAGGACGGCATTGATACAATCCTTACCAACTCCCCTTCCTGGTGGTCTGTATTCAAGGATGGCAATGTGGAAGCAGCTGAAGCATTCCTGCAGTGGCTGTCAGAAGACAAAGGTCAGCAGGTACTGGTTGAAGAAGCCGGCTTTATCAGCCCCTTCAAGTCCTGCAAGTATGTAGCATCCGATCCTTTTGCTCAGACTCTTTCCGATTACATGGCAGCAGGCAAGACTTCTGCATGGCACTGGCTGAACATGAAGGAAGGCTATGCTCAGAACTACACCGGTCAGGTATTTGCTGATTACGCAGCAGGCAACCTGGATGCAGACGGTTTTGTTAAGACATTCAAGCAGGTTACAGAAGCTTGCTACGCACAGTAATTTCTGAGATTCACATTTTATAGTTAATTGTCAATTTTAAACCACTGATGTAAGGTGGGCGGCGGTTATTGCCGTCGCCCCCTTTTTTACAAAAAAGAGAGGACTGGAACAATGGCTGAAGACTCAAAAAGCAGAAAATTATTGTCAGTTGTTCTTTTGGCTGCCGGCGTGGTTGCTCTGATTGCAGCGCTGTATCTGGATTTCACCGGCAGTGATGCTTCTTTCAGAGGCCCCTTACTGGTACTTGGCGCAATCACAGCCCTGATCGGCCTGTATTTTTTCCCTACAATTGAACATCACCGCACAATTATCAATATTATCTTCCTGTTCCCGCTGCTGTTTACATTTGCGGTTACAGTAATCATCCCCCTGATTCTGGGTATCGGTTACTCATTCACTGACTGGAATGGTATCAAATTCAACGGATTCGTTGGATTATCCAATTACACAACCATGTTTAAGGATCCGGCATTCATATGGTCTGTTTTAATTACATTCCTGTTCGTAATCTTCAATATGATTTTTGTCAATGTGGTTGGTTTTACACTGGCTCTTCTGTGTACCTCCAAATTAAAAGGCGTAGGTTTCTTCCGTGCAGCTTACTTCCTGCCCAACCTGATCGGCGGTATCGTACTGGGTTATATCTGGCAGTTCGTATTCAATAACGTTCTGGTTCAGATTACAAAGAGCTGGGGCATGCAGAACTCCGTACTGGCAAGCACCAATACGGCATTTGCAGCGATCATCATTGTATATATCTGGCAGTATGCAGGCTATATCATGCTGATCTATGTTACCGGTCTTACTACGATTCCGAAGGATGTTCTGGAAGCTTCTCAGATTGACGGTGCCAACGCAATTACCACTTTGTTCAAGATAAAGATCCCCATGATTGCTTCCACTTTTACAATCTGTACATTCCTGACACTGACATCAGCGTTCAAGCAGTTCGATGTCAACATGGCATTGACCAACGGTACCGGTTCTGTTGCGGACTTTATGGGTTCCTACCTGACCAACGGTACACAGATGCTGGCACTGAACATTTACAATACGGCTATTTCCAAGAACAATTACGCACTTGGTCAGGCAAAGGCCGTACTGTTCTTTATCATTCTGGCCTGCGTATCCATTATCCAGGTTAGAGTATCCAATAAGAAGGAGGTGGAGATGTAATGGAAATGAAAAAATCAAGAAAGATTATTCTGACCATTCTTGCTGTTATCGTGGCAGTCTATACACTGTTCCCCTTCTATCTGGTTGTAATGAATACGTTTAAGAATGCCAACAGTATCGTAGCCAACCCGGTAGGTTTTGAGGGAATCAGCGTATCACAGCTGATGACGAACCTTACATCTGTTATCAATAACTCGAACTTTAACTTCTGGTATGCGTTCGGTACATCTGCAATCATTACCATTATTTCCCTGATTCTGCTGGCTCTGTTCGGCGGCATGGCTGCATGGGTTATCTGCCGTAACAAGACCAAATGGTCCACAGCGATCTACATGGTATTTATTGCTTCCATGATCATTCCCTTCCAGGTAGTTATGCTTCCTCTGATTTCCACCTTCCGTGATGTTGGTAAATTTGTCGGCATCTCCATGCTGCAGTCCATTCCCGGTATCGTATTTGCTTACTGCGGATTCGGCGGTGCCATGACCGTATTTATCCTGACCGGTTTCATCAAGGGTATTCCCTACGAACTGGAAGAAGCAGCGGCAATCGACGGCTGCTCTCCTGAAGGAACATTCTTCCGGATCATCTTCCCTCTGCTTACACCGGTTATCACAACCGTTACCATTCTGAACGGTATGTGGATCTGGAACGACTACCTTCTGCCTTCCCTGATGCTGGGACAGAACGGTAAAGTCAAGACTCTGCCCGTTGCGGTTCAGGCCTTCGTAGGATCCTACGTAAAACAGTGGGATCTGATTCTGGCGGCTGCGCTGTTGGCAATCATTCCTATGATCATTATCTTCCTGGTTGCTCAGAAGCAGATCATGAACGGTATGGTTGAGGGTGCTATTAAATAATAACGACTTTTTTGACCGGGGGCGTCGTAGCTTGCGACGCTCCTTTTCTGTAAAAACGGATGCCTGGTCTTCTTTGAAAGGTGACGAATATGGATTTATTTGATGTGAATGGACCGCTGATGAATGCTTTGCGGAAGCTGGCAAATATTTTTTTGTGCAATGTAATGTTTTGCCTCCTTTCACTGCCGGTCTTTACCATCGGCGCATCCCTGACGGCGCTGTTTACCTGTATGCAGGCGATTCTTGCCAACGATGAGGACGATGTGATTGCCAAACAGTTCTGGAGAGCATTCAAACAGAATTTCAGACAGGCTGCGATGCTGTGGCTGTTCTGCCTTGTGATTTTTGCTTTCCTGGGACTCTACTATATGATTGTTTCACGAATCGACGGCATGGTCGGCAAATTGTATCTCATCAGCTTTTTTATGATGTGTCTTCTTTTTCTGTTTGGCTTCCAGTACCTTTTTCCTCTGCAGGCCAGATATAGGAATAAAGTAAAATATACGATAAAAAATGCATGGCTTCTCAGTATTGCCGCATTTCCCTGGACCCTGCTGAGCATTGCTCTGGTAGTGGGAGCTGTCTATCTTTCCTTTTTTATGGATCCGAACGGCGCCAATACGGCGGTATTTCTGTGGGGGGTGCTGGGCTTCGGCATCGTTGCCTATCTGAACAGCATTATTTTTCAGAAGGCATTTAAACTGATCGACCCCGAAAAACTGGAACCGGAGCGTCACACAGCTCCTGCGGAAGCGATTTTTATTGACGAGGAGCATATGCCCGACGACAGGTCCTGAGTGGATCAGATTCAGAAAAGAAGAAAACAGGTCAAAATATTATACAGTATATCAAGAAACTATCGTTGAATATGGTCAAAATAAGTGTTATCCTATATTCAGATGGCAATCGTAAATTGCAATATGTCCGTAGATTGACAATTGGAGGAAAGTAATATGGCTTCGATTAGTTTTAAGAATGTAACAAAGATTTATGATGGCGCAACAACACCGGTCGTTCCCAATCTGAATCTGGAGATTAAAGATAAGGAATTCGTTATCCTGGTTGGTCCCTCCGGATGCGGTAAATCAACGACCCTGCGTATGATCGCAGGTCTGGAATCCATTTCAGAAGGTGAACTGTATATCGGCGACAGACTGGTCAACAAGATTCCCCCCAAGGATCGTGACATTGCCATGGTTTTCCAGAACTATGCTCTGTATCCCCATATGAATGTATATAAGAACATCGCGTTTGGTCTGAATCTCCGCAAAGTGGATAAGGATGAGATCGACCGCCGTGTGCATGATGCAGCAAAGATCCTCGATCTGGAGCATCTGCTGAACCGTAAACCCAAGGAACTTTCCGGCGGCCAGAGACAGCGTGTGGCTTTAGGACGTGCCATGGTTCGTCAGCCTTCCGTATTCCTTCTGGATGAGCCGCTGTCCAACCTGGATGCGAAGCTCCGTGCATCCATGAGAACAGAGATTGCCCGCCTGCACCAGAGACTTGATACCACATTTGTATATGTAACTCATGACCAGACAGAGGCCATGACCATGGGCGACCGTATCGTTGTTATGAAAGATGGTGTGATTCAGCAGTACGATACACCTCAGGTTCTGTACGATACACCTGTCAATCTGTTCGTAGCCGGATTCATCGGCAGCCCTCAGATGAACTTCATGGATGTAACAATTGAAAAAGAGAACAATCAGATTTATGCGGTTCTTGGACAGGATAAGCTGGCTGTTCCGAAATTCAAATGGGATGCGCTTGCGCCTTATGTAGGCAAACATGTAACTATGGGATTCCGTCCGGAGGATTTCTTTATTGGTGATAAGGTGGCTCCCGGTAATTCCATGGCGGCACAGATGACATTCAGCGAACTGCTGGGCGCTGATTACAACCTGTACATGTATGTCAATGACAACAGAATCATCGTCAAGATTCCTGCGATCGCAGAACAGCCTGCCAGCGGTCCTCTGAAGCTGGGTGCCGATATGGACAAAGCACATTTCTTTGATAAGGAAAGCCAGAAGGCAATCTGTCATTAATGGAATACTCAGATAAACTCTGTTCGATAGAGCTGGAAGCCCCGGATGAATGTATTTCGGGGCTTCTTTGTATTCTGCGCGCCGACAGAATCTGTCTGGATGAAGGAGAGATGTATGCTTTTCCTGAACGTCAGGGCTGCTGGTATCTGTTTGCACTGGAGGAAGGCAATGTGCAGATGACACACAATGGCGGGCATATTAACCTGAAAGGCGGGAATGCAGCGGTGTTTTCAGCCGGTGAAAGTGTTACGGTTTATCCTTCGGCCGGCGGAAAGCTGTATATGATTTGTCTGCAGGGGAGCGCGGCGGATACCCTGTTGAACGCTGCTGCGAGAAAAGGAGGCCTGTTCTTTCCGTCCGGCGGCTATCGGGTGACAGTTCTGTTTGCTGCGCTGCTCACGGAACGGGATCATTATAAAGAAGTATCGGGAGTTACGGCTTCGGCAGCCGCCTATCAGATGCTTGCTGAATTGTACGGAACGGGCGTTCCTTCCGGGGACAGCAGAAAACAGATGCCCCAGGTTGTGGCGGATGCCATACGGATCATGCAGCAGGATTTTGCGTTTCTGGATGGAATCGGAGATCTGGCAGACCGCCTGAAGGTCAGTCAGGAGTATCTGACGCGGACATTTGGCAGACATGTGGGGCTTCCGCCGGGAAAATATCTGAACCAGCTGAAGATCGAGTATGCAAAGCTGCTGCTGCGTCAGGGAAATCATTCGGTTTCTTTTGTTGCAGATGCCTGCGGATTCGCAAACGGCAATTATTTTGCAAGGGTTTTCCGGAATATGACGGGATTAAGCCCGGTTCAGTATATGAAAAATTACAGGGATCAGACGTTCGGGGAAGACCCCATGCTGGATCCATTTTATGTGCTTTAGATCATTATCAGAAAAGAAAAAGCGTCACCAAGCTGAGAATTCCCGGATTTCTCAGTTTGGTGGCGTTTTGTTGTTTTTTGATTCCTGATGCTGTATAATTCCGGTAGATACTTATTGATTCAGCTTTGTCTGGATGAGGCAGGAAGGAGGCCAAAATCAATGGTAGACAGAAAGAAACGAAGCAGGCTGATGCAGCGGATGATTCTGTTTGCAGCGCTTCTGGTAACTGCGGCTGTGACTGTGACCGGATGTGATAAGAGTAAAAGCTGGAAAACTCCGGAGGAACTGCTGACAGAGTACATGAAGCACATTGAAAAACAGGAATATGAGGAAATGTATGCCATGCTGAATGTGGAGAGTTCCGGCAATATCAGTCAGGAGGATTTTATCAAGCGGAATTCTGCGATTTATGAAGGCATTGAGATACAGAATACTGAACTGGAAACTACGGGATACGATGAAGAACAGATGCTGGTAACATATCATATGACATTTGATACGTCTGCGGGAAGTGTGGAAGTCAGCAATGAAGCACGATTTATAGAAGGAGAGGAGCGTTACGAGCTTGCATGGAGCGATGAGCTGATCTTCCCCGGTTTGAAAGAAACGGACAAGGTCCGGGTATCCACGATTCAGGCACAGCGGGGAGAAATCCTTGACCGGAACGGCAGGGTCCTTGCAGGGCAGGGAACTGCTTCCTCGGTGGGAATCGTTCCCGGCAGACTGAAGGACAAAGAGACTGCCATTTCGGAAATTGCAAAGCTGCTGGAGGTTTCCGGAGAATCAATTGAGAATAAATTATCGGCCGGATGGGTGAAAGAGGATTCTTTTGTTCCCATTAAAACGCTGGTCAAGGTTACGGATGCGGATCTCAGATCAGAGGAGACTGATGAAGCAGCTGAAAAAGAGAAAGAGAGGCAGGATAAACTTCTGGAGATTTCCGGAGTTATGATTACTGACACGGAGGTGCGTCAGTACCCGCTGGGAGAAGCGGCATCCCATCTGATCGGATATGTTCAGAACGTAACGGCGGAGGATCTGGAAAAACACGAGGGCGAGGGGTACACCAGCGCCAGCGTCATCGGCAGAAGCGGGATGGAAAGTCTTTTTGAAAAAGAACTGAAAGGACAGAACGGATGCCGGATCTACATCGTGGATGAAGAGGGCAATGAAAAGAAAACCATAGCCGCCCGGCAGGTGCAGAACGGCGAAAATATCCGTCTGACCATTGATTCAGAGCTCCAGAAGGAGCTGTATGAACAGTTTAAAGAGGATGAGAGCTGTTCCGTGGCCATGAATCCCTTCACCGGTGAGGTTCTGGCTCTGGTCAGTACCCCATCCTTTGATGACAATGATTTTATTCTGGGCATGTCGGAGGAGAAATGGACACAGCTGAATGAAGATGCATCCCGGCCTCTGTACAACCGGTTCCGTCAGGTCTGGTGCCCCGGATCCACTTTTAAGCCGATTATCGGAGCCATCGGGCTGGACAGCGGTACGCTGGATCCGGAAAAGGATTACGGAAATGAAGGTCTGAGCTGGCAGAAGGACAGCAGCTGGGGGTCCTATTATGTGACAACACTTCACGCATATGAGCCGGTTACTTTTGAAAATGCCCTCATTTATTCCGACAATATTTATTTTGCGAAGGCTGCGCTGAATATTGGTGCGGATACGCTGGAAAACTATCTTAAGAAACTGGGTTTTGGTGAAGAATTTCCTTTTGAAATCACTATGGCGGTTTCTCAGTATTCCAATACCGATCATATTGACAGCGAGATCCAGCTGGCGGACAGCGGATACGGGCAGGGGCAGATTCTGATCAATCCGCTGCACCTGGCTTCCATTTATACGGCTTTCTGTAATGACGGTAATGTCATCAAACCCTATCTTGTATATACGGAGAATCCGGAGGGAGAAATTCTGGTAGAAGGTGCTTTTTCAGCTGATGCAGCAGATAAGGTACTGGAAGGCATGAAAAAAGTGGTAAATGATCCCAATGGAACGGGGTACGGCAGCAGCCGCATTGCCCGGAGAGAAGATGTGGTACTGGCAGGCAAGACAGGGACCGCTGAGCTGAAATCCAGCAAAGAGGAAGAAAATGGTGCGAAGCTGGGATGGTTTGCCGTCATGACTGCGGACAAAAATGAAGAAAATCCCATTCTTCTGGTGAGTATGATTGAAGATATCAGGGAAAAAGGCGGCAGCAGCTATGTGGTGGGAAAGGACAGCGAAGTTCTTTCCGGCTGGTTTACAAGGAATCAAAAATAAGGTATAATAATTGTCGCTGCAGCCAATGACGGCAGCGTATTTCAGTTTTTTGCAGCTGTTTGGGGCCGGAGATTTCTTTCTGCTCTGACTTTGAAGAGCTGCTCATTTCATAAAGAAGGCAGGTGAACAGAATGGACAGTTGTGACAGTTATGGGCCAGGGCGGTACATGAATGGCAGAATATGCGAAATGAAAAGCAGAGCAGGCGCTTGCAGGCAGCTGTCGGTTCTGTTTTAGGAAATTCCATTTCCATATTTTTCCATTCTGACCGGATTGCGGTTTCATATCACAATTGATGAATTACCTTATTGGCAAAAAAGAAAAGGGGAATTTCGGGATCGGCTTTGACATGGATTGGTCATCCGGTTCTGTGGTTTTTGCGCTCTTTTTCAGAAAAGGAGGATGGAGAATGGAAAAGAAATTTCCGGAATTGATGGAAGAACATATGGATCTGCATGCAGGACATGCGGAATCGGAAGAAAGAAAAACGGTTCAGAAACCGGATTACAGAAGTGAGATCATTGCGATTATTCGAAGCGATGCCTCTCCCGGAAAAAAGGGCGATCAGATCAATGATTATCATGAGAATGATATCGCCGATGTTCTGCCGGAGCTGACCCCGGCGGAACGGAGAAAGCTGTACCGCATACTTGATGCGGATATGCTGTCCGACATTTTTGAATATGTGGAAGAGGATGAAGTGGGCGCCTATCTGGACGAGATGGATTTAAAGAAAGCTGCTGCGATCCTTTCCGGTATGGAGGCGGATTCGGCTGTTGAGGTACTTCATGAGATTGACAAAAACAAGCGGCGGCTGCTCATTGATCTGGTGGATGAAAGCGTCAGGAAGGATATTGCGTTGATTGCATCCTTTGATGAGGATGAAATCGGCAGCCGGATGACCACAAACTGTATTGTGATCCGGGAGGAACTGTCGGTGAAACAGGCCATGAGTGCGCTGATTGAACAGGCTTCGAAGAATGATAATATTTCCACCCTGTTTGTGGTGGATGAAAAGGGCGGCTATTACGGAGCGCTGGATCTGAAAGAACTGATTATTGCCAGACAGGATGTGAATCTGGAGGATCTGATCATGACCTCTTATCCCTATGTATATGGCAATGAAGAAATTGATGACTGTATTGAGAAACTGAAGGATTATTCAGAGAATTCCATTCCGGTTCTTGACAATGAGAATCATCTTCTGGGCGTGATCACATCCCAGAGTATCATTGAAGTGGTGGATGACGAGATGGGTGAAGATTACGCCATGCTGGCAGGTCTGACTGCAGAGGAAGATCTGAAGGAGCCGCTGAAGGAGAGCATGAAAAAACGTTTGCCCTGGCTGTTTGTACTGCTGTTTCTGGGCATGGTGGTCTCCTCGGTTGTAGGTGTCTTTGAAAGAGTGGTATCACAGCTGACTCTGATCATGTGTTTCCAGTCGCTGATTCTGGATATGGCAGGTAATGTGGGAACCCAGTCTCTGGCAGTTACTATCCGTGTTCTGATGGATGAATCCCTCATCGGCCGCCAGAAGCTGGGGCTCGTAGGCAAGGAAGTTAAAGTAGGCTTTTCCAACGGGCTGCTGCTGGGAAGTGTGTCCTTTCTGTTTGTAGGTCTCTATATCATGTTGCTGAAAGGAAAAACAGCTATGTTTGCATTTGCGGTATCCGGCTGTATCGGCATCTCTCTTTTGTTTGCCATGGTGATTTCCAGTGCGGTGGGCACGCTGATTCCGCTGTTTTTTAAGAAGATCAAGATCGACCCGGCAGTGGCATCCGGGCCGTTGATTACAACAGTTAACGATCTGGTGGCGGTTATCTCCTATTACGGTCTGAGCTGGCTTTTCCTCCTGCAGATTCTGAATCTGGGAGGCTGAATATTGGTCCCCGAAGCCTGATGTTTTATGGCTTCGGGGACAATTCCTTATGAAATTCTGAGTATGAAATTTTCATATCAGCCTACAGCCGGCTGCGGATCATTCTGTAAATATCGGCTCAATGACTGCCCGGAAGTATCGGTCCAGCTCCTCAGGGAGCTGCTTTTTTTTGCCCTTCAGCCACCACTGAACCATCTCCACAAAACTTCCGGAAATGTGGTTAATAAGAAAATCGTCGGGGAGGACTGGATTGGAACGTCCCTCTCTGTTCAGCAGCTGTACCCGGACCAGCTCATTCAGGCTGTCCTTGAAATAGCGCAGAAAAATCTCGCTGCTTTCACAGGACAGCAGTCCCAGAATATTGCTGTCATTTTCCTGAAGATGCTGGAGAAGATGGCAGAAAACCGACTCCGGCGCACTGCCGTCGGAATACAGTCCGTGGGTATGAGTGCAGTCCATGGCGCTGTCGATAATATGTCCGAATAATTCCCCGCACAGTTCCTTCAGCAAATCATCCTTTGTCTCAAAATGAGCGTAAAAAGTGCTCCTTCCAATATCGGCTCTGTCGATAATCTCCTGTACCGTGATGCTGCTGTAGCTTTTCTCACCCAGCAGGGTGATGAATGCCTGAAATACAGCTTTTCTTGTTTTCTGCTGTCTTCTGTCCATATGGCAGCCTCCTTTCTTTGCCAGTGTTTTTAATCACTCTTCTGCAAAAGGGTATTCCTGTATGCACTTTCGGACAAAAAAGCCCGAATGTTCCGTATCTTACATTCCCGCGATTCTGATTCTTGTTTTTCACGGGGAATTTATTAAAATAACAGTAAAGATAATGAACAATATGTTTGATAACAGATGAATTGTACGTTATAACAGGCATAATGTCAAGAGAGTAAAGGGGTGTGAGTATGTTAAAAAAGATCAATGATATTCTGGCAGGGGTTCCCATGACAGCGGTGGGCGGTATTTTTCTTGTACTGAGTTTTGTCCTGCCACGGATCGGGGCAGCGCTGCCGGTGGATCCGGCATGGATTACGGTGGTGATCAGCGGGATTCCGCTTTTGTATCTGGCAGTGTGGCGTGTAATTCACAATCCGGGAATCAGTAAGATTTCCTCCGCACTGCTGATTACCATTGCCATGTTTGCAGCTATTGCCATCGGTGATCTGTTTGCAGCCGGTGAGGTGGTTTTTATCATGGCAATTGGTGCCATTCTGGAGGATATGACTACGGAGCGTGCCAGAAAAGGACTGAAACAACTGATCAGTCTGGCGCCGGTGCAGGGCCGCAGGGTGGAAAACGGTCAGGAGAGAATGATTCCGGCACAGGAAATCCGGTCAGGAGATCTTCTGCGGATTCTGCCGGGAGAAACGGTTCCTGTGGATGGGGTCATTGTCAGCGGAGAAACCTCTGTTGATCAGTCCATCATGACCGGAGAATCACTGCCGGTGGATAAAAGCGTGGGAGAAGAGGTTTTCTGCGGTACGGTGAACCGTTTCGGCGCGGTGGATATCCATGCAACAAAGGTGGGGCAGGACAGTTCTCTTCAGAAACTGATCCGTATGGTACAGGAGGCAGAAGAGAAAAAAGCTCCCATGGCGAGAATTGCCGACAAAGCAGCCAGCTTCCTGGTGCCCGTTGCTCTGCTGATAGCGATAGCGGCAGGTCTGGTTACCGGCGATATCGTTCGTGCTGTTACGGTTCTGGTGGTATTCTGTCCCTGTGCGCTGGTGCTGGCAACGCCTACTGCTGTTATGGCAGCAATCGGACAGGCCACAAAGCACGGAGTCATCGTGAAATCCGGAGAAGCACTGGAGAAAATGGGCAAAGTAGATACCATCGCTTTTGATAAAACGGGTACTCTGACCTGCGGCTGCCTGGAGGTCAGCGATATCCTGCCTTTTGACAGCGGCCTCAGTGAGAATGAGCTTCTGAGGCTGACCGCTTCAGCGGAATCCCGCAGCGAACATCCTCTGGCAAAAGCCATTACAGCCTGCGCCGAAAGCCGGTCTGTAAAACCGGTGGAACCGGAAGCATTTCATATGGATGCGGGTAAAGGAATCTGTGCACAGGTTTCAGGGCGGAAACTGTACTGCGGAAGTGAAAAATACCTGACGGAACATGGTTTCTTCCCGGGTGAAAGTGTGAAAGAACAGCTGGAAAGGCTCCGTTCACAGGGAAAAGCCTCCATACTGATTGCAGAAGAATTAATTGCAGAAGAATCAGCCTCAGAAAAAACGACTGCAGAAAACTCAACTGCAGAAAAGAGAGCAGCCGCTGACGGCCGCTGCATCGGTATCATTGCCATGTCGGATGTGCTGAGGGAAGAAGCTGCGGATATGATCCGCAGTTTAAATGGTCTGCATACGGATACAGTGCTGCTGACCGGTGACAGCAGACAGACCGCAGACTGGTTTGCAAAACGTGTGGGGATCAACGAGGTGCATGCGGAGCTTCTGCCCGAAGAAAAGGTAGCTATGATTGAAAAAATGCAGGCAGAAGGCAGGACGGTATGCATGATTGGTGACGGCGTCAACGATGCTCCGGCTCTGAAAACCGCAGGCGTGGGAGTGGCCATGGGCAGTATGGGAAGCGATATTGCAGTGGAAGCCGCGGATATTGCTCTCATGAGCGACGATC
>JBJELO010000243.1:0-1761 GCA_051879195.1 Lachnospiraceae bacterium | reverse complement strand
AGTTGAAAAAAAGGCTGAATGGAATAACGAATACAATGCTTTCCGGCACACTGAAAACCCTGGAAGAAAAAGGGATTGTCGAGAGAATACAGTACAACGAAGTGCCTCTGCGTGTCGAATATTCCCTGACAGAAGCAGGAAAAGCCATGCTTCACATTTATTATGAAATTGCTAAATGGGGGAGCATCTACTTATCCTGAAGAATCTGCGGGCTGCATGCGCTTTAAATTACCCGGAATGTTTTCCACTTTCCGGATTTCTGTCTCCGGAAGAATATCACCGCCCGGATGATCCAGTCACAGACCATTGCGATCGCAATGCCGATGACGCCCATCTGCAGTGTGATCCCCAGAAAACAGGACAGAAGCAGTCGCACTGCAAGCGTGGATATAACGGATACATACATTGTATATTTCACATCTCCTGCTGCCCGAAGTCCATTGCTGAGGGCGCCGGAGAACGGAAATGCGACTGCATTAAACAGGTTGTGAATCAGCACCAGCCGGATCACAAGCTGTTTTGTTTCCGGTTCCAGGGCATAGAATCTCAGGAACGCCGGAGTCAGCAGAAAGATCAGCAGATTCCATGCGGATGAAATCAGAAGTGTGATTCTTGTCAGTTTCTTAAAATAATCATCTGCAGCCTTTGTATCGCCATTTCCCATACACTGTCCGATTACCGTGATAAACACCGGTCCCATGGAAACACCAGCCAGAGCTGCCAGCGACCAGATACTTTGCGCCACACCGTTTGCGGCAATCTGATATGTACCGAACAATGCTGCGATGCTGCCCAAGGCAACCTTCACCAGCTGAAAAACACCGTTTTCCAATCCATTCGGAATGGCGATATCCAAAATGTGTTTCATGAGGCTTCCATTCCACCGGAAAATCCATTTGCAGCGGTAAATGACAGCCTGCTTCTTCTGAAAACAAAGCCATGTAATCACAACTGCGGAAAAGATTCGGGCAATCAGAGATGGGTACGCTACACCTGCCACGCCTGCCTTTAAGACAAACACACCGATCACATTTCCAATCACATTGATGATGTTGGAGGCTGCGGACAGGTACATCGTTACACTGGTCCTGCCAATGCTGCGGTACAATGCCGCACCGGAGTTGTAGACTGCCAGTGCCGGATAGGAATAAGCAGAAATCCGCAGATAAGTAATGCAGGCCTGCATGACATCCTTCTCCACTTTGCCAAACATCAGGGAGAGTATTCTTTCATTCCCAATGAGAACAAGCACCGCAACCAGCGCGGAAAACACCGTGGAAAAGGACAGGAGCTGGCTGGCAGACTCTCCGGCATCTGCTGCTGCCCGTTTTCCGATATACTGGCTGATTACAACGGCTCCGCCGGAAGCCAGTGCGGTGAACAGGTAAATAAAAACGGTATTAAACTGATTTACCAGAGAAACCCCTGATACCGCTGCTTCTCCGGCATAGCTTATGATCAGTGTGTCTGCCAGTCCCACCAGCATCACCAGCAGCTGCTCTAAAAACAGGGGAACGATCATTGCCCTCAAACTCTTGTTTGAGAACAGAGCTGTTTGCTCATCCATTTCTTTTCTCCTTCAGGATTTCCATCATTATAAAATGCCGTTAGTTTTTAACCATTCTGATATGTCATCAGGCAGAGTGTCGCCACCAGAGTAATTGACTGCCAATGCTTCACCCATCGTGGAATCCGGTGCCAGTTTTGTAATCGCTGTCAGACTCTGCCCAAACCGTCCGCCGCCATGAGAGCAGAATGGAA
>JBJELO010000242.1:29018-32056 GCA_051879195.1 Lachnospiraceae bacterium | reverse complement strand
CAGGATATTATCCTGATTATTGATGAAGTAGACAAAAGCTCTGACAATCAGATTTTCCTGACTTTTCTCGGGCTTCTTCGCGAAAAATATCTCAGGCTGAAAACAGGTAAAGATACAACTTTCAAATCTGTTATTCTTGCCGGTGTTTACGACATCAAAAACCTGAAACTGAAGCTTCACCCCTCTGAAGAACCAAAAAACAACAGCCCGTGGAACATTGCTGCGGATTTTCTTCTGGATATGAGTTTCTCTCCGCAGGAAATTGCTTCCATGCTGCAACAATACGAGGCCGATTACCATACAGGCATGAACATACCTGTTTTCAGCCAGCAGATTTATGATTTTACATCAGGATATCCTTACCTTGTTTCCCGAATCTGTCAAATCATTGATGAACGAATTGCAGGAACCGCTTCATATCCTGACAAAAAAAGCGCCTGGACAAAATCCGGTTTTTTAAATGCAATCCGGATTTTGCAGAAAGAAAGCAATTCTTTATTTGAAGATATGATTAAACACCTGTACGAATATCCGCAGTTGAGCATTATGCTGCAGAACATTTTATTCCGCGGAACCCGGTACACATTTGAATCAAACAGTTTTATCATTAATCTGGGCATTATGTTTGGTTTTCTTAAAGAGCAGAACAATCAGGTAATTGTAGCAAACCGTATTTTCGAAACAAAATTATACAATTTTTTCCTGTCTGAGGAGGAGAATAATCTTTCTTCCATACCAATGGCAGATTCATCACCCAGCCAGTTCATTTCCCATGGAATGCTTCAAATGGATCTGGTTATGCAGAAATTTTATGAATACTACGAAACGATCTGCCGGAACAGCAATGAGAAATTCCTTGAGGATGAGGGCAGAAGAATTTTTCTGATGTTTCTGCGCCCAATCATTAACGGCACCGGAAATTATTATATCGAAGCACAAACAAGAGACAAAACACGCACGGATATCATCGTAGATTATCACGGACAGCAATTTATCATCGAATTAAAAATATGGAAAGGCGCCCAGTATCACCACGATGGCCGGATTCAGCTGGCGGAATATCTGAATCATTTTAATCTAAAGAAAGGATATCTGCTCACTTTTAATTTTAACAAACACAAGAAAACCGGAATCACAGAAAGCACCTGCAATGGGAAGCAGATACTGGAAGTAATTGTATAAAAAATCAAACTGTATAAAAGCCCGCCGGCGCGGAGATCTGTGCGCAATCCCCATATTTTTGGCGGGCAAAATCCAGCGAAGGCCCATGTATCTCCCGTAAGGGGCCATCGGAAACGCCGGCACTTGCTTTTTCAAGCGGCAGCGCCGAAAAAGCTTAGTACCGCTGCGTTTCCGCACGAGCGAGAGCGCGCCCCGGAGGGAGACACATGGGCCTTCGCGTCCCCCCGCCAAAAACCTATCGACTACCTCTTCATCTCGCTCTGATATCCGTCCGTATTTTCATGGTCTTCGATGATGTCCATGATTTCCGGCAGACTCATGGAAGAGAGATCACCGGGGATGGTGTTTTTCGATGCGCTGTAGGCGTTTCCGATCTTAAGTGCCTTTTCACAGCTGCCGCCTTCTGAGAGCAGGCCGTAGAGGGCGCCTGCCACATAGGCGTCACCGCTTCCGATGCGGTCCACCACCTCGATGTTTTTGTAAGGTTCTTCTTCAAAATATGTGTCAGTTTTCGCATCATAGATCATGGATGAAAAACTGTGAATTTTCGGACTGTGTACGGTTCTCTGAGTTGAGGCAACTACAGAAACAGGGTATTCTTCTGTAAAGCTCTTCATAATTGATTTTACGTCTCCTTCTTTTCCGAAAGTGAGGCGTGCGGTACTTTCGGAGCAGAAGAAAATGTCTACATAGGGCAGAATTTTTTCAATGCATTCTCTGGCTTCTTCTCCTGTCCACAGATTGCCGCGGAAATTCACATCAAAAGAAATCAGGGTTCCCTGTTCCTTAAAAGCTTTGATCATTTCCACGCCGGTCTGTCTGCAGGTTTCGTTCAGGGCCAGAGTAATTCCCGATGTATGAAAACATCTGGCGGAAGCAAACATTTCCGGGTTGAAGTCGGAAAGCTGCATGCGGGTGATGGAAGAATTTTTTCTGTCGTATACAACACGGGGTTTTCTGGGCGCTGCCCCGAATTCGTAGTAATAAATGCCAAGTCTCGCTTCAGGAGAGTCATCACAGGCAAAAAATTCATCACTGACACCGAAGGAACGGACCTGTCTTCTGACATAATCGCCGATGCTGCTTTCCGGTACTCTGGAGATCATACCGGTGCGCAGTCCCATCAGCGAAGCCCCTGCTGCCACATTCAGCTCCGCTCCTCCCAGCTGCTTTTCAAATACACTGCTGGTTGCAATGCGGTCATTTCCGGGCGGTGACAGTCTTAACAGCATCTCGCCCAGAGACAGTAAATCATATTTTCTGTTTTCCATTTTTCCCATTTCCATATTCCCCAACCTTTCCGTTTAGCCTCTGATTTCTTTTACGATCTCAGCAGCTTCCTGACACATTGCCCGGATTTCGTCAAATCGGCCTTCTTTTACCAGCTGACCTTTTACCATCCAGCTTCCGCCGCAGGCAATGATTTTGTCGCATTTCAGATAATCTCTTACATTCTGCGCGCTGATTCCGCCGGTGGGCATGAATTTCAGCGTTGTATAGGCAGCTCCCATGGCCTGAATCATCTTCAGACCGCCTGCAGGCTCTGCAGGGAAGAATTTCACCACGTCAAGCCCCAGTTCCAGAGCCTGTGCAATCTCGCTGGGCGTGATGACACCCGGCAGAACAGCCACACCTTTTTCCTGACAGTATTTTACAATCCTGGGATTCAGACCCGGGCTTACGATAAATTTTGCTCCGGCATCCACCGCACGGTCTACCTGCTCCGTTGTCAGAACAGTGCCGGCGCCAACCAGCAGTTCGGGATACTCTTCAGCCATGATGCGGATGGATTCTTCCGCAGCATCGGTCCGGAAAGTCACTTCCGCGCAGGGCAGACCGCCCTCGCATAAAGCCTT
>JBJELO010000242.1:24592-28918 GCA_051879195.1 Lachnospiraceae bacterium | reverse complement strand
GCCGATAAGCTCGCACATGATTCTTCTGAAATATTCATGTCTCGGGTAGGACAGGAAGCTTCTGGAGTCAGTCAGCATGCCCACAAAGTTGCCCAGCAGACCAAGATTTGCCAGAGAAGTCATCTGTTTCATCATGCCGGTCTTGTTGTCGTTGAACCACCATGCGGAGCCCTGCTGGATCTTGCCGATGGCGTCGCTGTTCTGGAAACATCCCAGCACAGTGCCGATCAGTTCATCGTCTCCGGGATTCAGGCTGTAAATGATGGTCTTGGGCAGTCCGCTGTTTTCTTCCACTGCATTCAGGAAATCAGCCAGCTGATCTGCGGGTGCATAATTGCTGATGCAGTCAAAACCGGTATCAGGACCCAGCTTTGCGTACATCTTCTTGTTATTATCTCTCTTGCAGCCATAGTGCAGCTGCATTACCCAGTTCATTTCCTGATATTTTGAAGCGACAAACAGCATGAATGCAGTCTTGAATTTACCTTCTGCTTCTGCAGAAACCGGTTTTCCTGCCAGACGGTCGGCGAAGATTGCTTCTACTTCTTCTTCAGAAGCCGGTACGTATGCCACATAGTTGATACCGTGGTCGGAAACGGAGCATCCCATGGAAGCAAAGAATTCCATTCTGTTTGCAAGGGCTTTCTTCAGATCCGCAAATGTTCTGATTTCAACACCGGATACTTCTGCCAGTTTTGCCAGATAATCAAGGTATTCCGGCTTTTCCAGGTTCATGGCCTTGTCAGGACGCCATGCGGGCAGCACCTGCACATCAAATGTTTCATCTTCTTTAATTGCCTTGTGCCATTTCAGATCATCAATGGGATCATCTGTGGTACATAACAGTGTTACATTGGACTGTCTGATCAGGTTTCTTACACTCATGGAATCCTCCTGCAGCTTTGCGTTGCACAGATTCCATACTTCTTCTGCTGTATCGCCGTTCAGCACCCCGTTGTACCCGAAATATCTCTGTAATTCCAGATGGCTCCAGTGGAACAGCGGATTGCCGATTGCTTTTTCCAGTGTTTCTGCCCATTTCTGGAATTTCTCTCTGTCAGGTGCATCACCTGTGATGTAGTATTCATCCACACCGTTGGAACGCATCTGGCGCCATTTGTAATGATCGCCCCCAAGCCATACCTGTGTAATGTTCTCAAATTTCCTGTCCTCGGCAATTTCCTGAGGATTGATATGGCAATGGTAATCCAGCACCGGCACCTGAGAAGCAAAATCATGATACAGTTCTTTTGCAGTCTCTGTACTCAGCAGAAAATCCTTGTCCATAAACGCTTTCATAATAACTGACCTCCTTAAAAAAATCTGGTAATGGTTTCACCTGAGCGGGAGCGGCACCATATACAGAATACCGCAGTCATTCTGCCGGACCGCCCCGGCTCAGACAAAGTTCAACTGTCGTTTTTTATTACTGCATTATACGTATCCCAGCAGTCCGGGCAGCCACAGGCTGAGCTGGGGGATATATGTTACCAGCAGCAGTACCGCGAAAATCGCCGCGAAGTAAACCAGCAGCTGGCTGATAACCGTTTCGATTTTGACACCGCCCACCTTGACACCGACAAACAGTGTGGTTCCTACAGGAGGAGTGATGGTACCGATACACAGGTTGAAGATCATCATAATACCGAAATGAATGGTATTCATGCCCAGTGCGGTACATACCGGCAGGAAGATAGGTGTAAAGATCAGACAGGCAGGTGTCATATCCATGAAAGTACCAACGACCAGCAGGATCACGTTGATCATCAGCAGAATGACGATTCTGTTGTCGCTGACTGCCAGAAGTCCGTTGGAAACCAGTGTGGGGATGTTGGTAAATGCCATTACCCATGACATGATACTGGATACACCGATCAGGAAAATGATGATACCGGTCATCTCCGCACTTTCTTTCAGAAGCTGGGGAATTTCCTTCAGCTTGATTGATTTATATCCGAACAGGGATAACAGCAGACTGTAGACAACCGCCACAACGGAGCCTTCCGTTGCTGTAAAAATACCTGCTGAAATACCGCCGATTACGATGACGATCAAAAGCAGGCAGGGAATCGCCTGTACGATTACATTGATTTTTTCTTTTGCTGTGAATTTCTGTGTACTTCTGTAACCTCTCTTCTTTGCCATGAAGAATACAACCAGCATACATGCCAGCCCCCACAGGAAGCCCGGGATATAACCTGCCATGAACAGAGCCGCTACGGAGGTTCCGCCGCTGACCAGTGAGAAGGTGATCATAACATTGCTTGGAGGAATCAGAAGTCCCGTAGGCGCCGTCGCAATATTGACAGCTGCCGAGAAGTTGGGGTCGTAGCCCTCTTCCTTTTCGATAGGCCCGATGATGGAACCCATGGCGGATGCTGCTGCCGTGCCGGAACCGGAAATGGAACCAAACAGCATGTTCGCAATAATATTGGTCTGCGCCAGGGCACCGGGTGCACGTCCCGTAAGCAGTTTCGCCAGATTGATCAGACGAACCGCGATACCGCCCTTATTCATGATGTTGCCGGCCAGGATAAAGAAAGGAATCGCCAGCAGACTGAATGAGGAAATACCCGAGAAAATTCTCTGTGCGCCGGTTAAAACAGCTACATCCAGATCCATGATGGGCAGGATGGCACATACAGAGGAAATACCGATCGCTACTGCGATGGGAACACCGGCGATCAGCATCACCAGTAATACTACTAATATAATTAAGCCTGAAATTGCTGCAATACTCATATTGATCTCCTTTCCATTATGATTCCGTCTGCTGTGTTCTGTCGTATCCTGTCACCAGATCAACGATGTTCAGGACCGCATAGATAACAATCAGAACTCCGGAAAGGGGCAGTACCGTGTATACAACACCCATGGGAATACCAAGTGATGCCGTAATCTGGGTCATGGTCAGCTGCATGATATTGAAACCACCGTAAACCATGATGCCGCCTGCCAGCACAACAACAAGACATTCAATTACGATTTCCAGTACCAGTCTGGGAGTACCGGCCAGTTTATCCGCCAGAAATCCCATGCGCATATGGTCTCTTTTGCCGAATACATAAGCAGCGGCCAGCAGCGCCATCCAGGTAAAGCTGTAGGTCAGCAGCTCTTCAGACACCGTACTGGGGCTGTTGAAGAAATAACGGGAAGCAATCTGATAGGTTCCCACTACTACCATCAATGCGAAAATAAAAACACATAAAGCAATTGTGATTTTATCAATTACTTTTCGAATCTCATGCAGAACCTTCATTATTCCGACACCTCCCCATCTGAATACTGTGCATTAATCTCCTGAATGTGATCATAGGTATCCCTGATGTTGGGGTTGTCTTCCAGCATCTGTTCCTGAACGCCTGCTACGGCTTCCTTGAACTGTTCCACATCCACATCGATAAAGGTAACCCCCATGTCTTCTTCGGCAATTTTCTTCGCCTCTGCCACCTGGCTGTCCCAGTTTTCCAGTTCCACTTCCGTAGACAGTCTTGCAGCTTCCTCAAAGATTTCACGCTCTTCATCTCTTAAGCTGTTTAAGAACTTCAGATTGCCGATGAGCATATCGGGAATCATCTGATGCTTGTTGTAAGAGAAATATTTTGCAACTTCACCGTGTTTGTTGTTGGTCAGAGCCAGTTCGTTGTTCTCGGCACCTTCGATTACGCCCTGCTGAATAGCGGTGTAAACTTCACCGAAGCTCATGGGGGACGCAGCTGCGCCGAAGGCCTTCACCATACTTACGCTGGCCGGACTCTGCTGAACACGGATTTTCAGACCTTTCAGGTCTTCAGGTGTATTGATGGGCTTTGTCGCGTAGAAATTACGGGTACCTGCGTTGTACCATGTCAGTACGCGGAAACCGGCTTCATCGGTAGATTCGTAAACTGTGTTCATATATTCCGTATCATTCATCGTTGCGTGATACGCTTCTTCTGATGTGAAAAGATACGGCATGCTGAAGATTTCGTATACATCCGCAAATGTTTCCAGATTCGCGGTACCTGCCACTACGAAATCGATTGCGCCTGTCTGGGTCAGCTCAATTGCCTTCTGTGCTGATCCAAGCAGCTCGTTGGGGAAAATCTGGACTTCATACTTATCTCCCAGATTCTCTTCAATATATTCCTTAAACTTCAAAAGTCCCAGATGCTCGGGATGGGTTTCAGACTGTGCGTGAGAAATACGGATGATACGCTTTCCTCCTGTAACGGAAGAAGAGCAGCCCGTCAGTCCGAATAAAACAGCGATGCAGAGAACTACTGCTAAAATTCGTTTTACGCCTTTCATTTCTTTTATCCTTCCATAAATAATAGTACAAGTGAC
>JBJELO010000242.1:2201-24492 GCA_051879195.1 Lachnospiraceae bacterium | reverse complement strand
TTCGTTTTACGCCTTTCATTTCTTTTATCCTTCCATAAATAATAGTACAAGTGACAATAAGTAACCTTCTCACTTCACTGATGTACATTCCGGTTTTGAAATGTAAGCCCTTACATTTGTGTCTTTATTTTAACAGACTCTGATGATCATTTGCAACCATTATTTCACCGTTATTTTATCCAATTTTTACAATGTAAAATTATGCAGTTTTAATATTTTTCTTTTCCAACCATTTTTTTGCAGTTTTTTCTATTGACATTTTCCGTCTAATCGTGTAATTTGAATGTAAGCCCTTACATCCCTCACTTTCACAGTTACCTGTACAGGAATTACGGTAATGGAGGATATCTTTATTATGCAGAAATTTATTAAAATCCATCCGGCGGACAAGGTTGCTGTTGCTCTCTGTCCGCTGCAAGCGGGAACCGAAGTTTCTATTGATAATAAGAGTATCACACTTCAGGAAGACATTCCCCAGGGACACAAGTTTGCCCTGAAAGATCTGGCTGAAGGGGAACCGGTTATCAAGTACGGTTCTCAGATCGGTATCACAAAGGAACCGGTGAAAACCGGCTGCTGGATCCATGTACACAACATGAAGACAGCCCTTGGTGATCTTCTTACTTATACTTATCATAAGCAGGACTCCGCGCTTGCTCCCGCAGAAGAACGATTCTTTCAGGGTTACAGAAGAGCTGACGGAAAAGTCGGCGTCCGCAACGAGATCTGGATCATTCCCACTGTGGGCTGCGTCAATAACGTGGCAAGTGCCATCGAAAAGAAGGCCCAGGCGCTGATTGACGGCAGTATTGAAGCAATCGCAGCATTTCCCCATCCTTACGGATGTTCACAGATGGGCGACGATCAGGAGAATACAAGACAGATTCTTGCAGACCTGATCAACCATCCCAATGCAGGCGGCGTTCTCGTCCTTGGACTGGGCTGTGAAAACAGCA
Organism: Lachnospiraceae bacterium; assembly: GCA_051879195.1. Taxonomy (GTDB): domain Bacteria; phylum Bacillota; class Clostridia; order Lachnospirales; family Lachnospiraceae; genus TWA4. The sequence goes on along the minus strand of JBJELO010000242.1, from coordinate 23,536 downwards.
ACATTGATGTGCTGAAGCAGTACATCGGTCCTTATGACGAAAAACGCGTGAAGTTCCTTGTTGCCCAGGAATCCGATGATGAAATCAGCGATGCTCTGGGACTGATCAAAGAACTGGTGGACTACGCCGGTTCTGCAAAAAGAGAACCCGTCAGCTGCAGCGAGCTGATTATCGGCATGAAATGCGGCGGTTCCGACGGTCTTTCCGGTATCACAGCCAACCCCACAGTCGGAGCATTTTCCGATCTGCTGATTTCCAGAGGCGGCACCACCATTTTGACGGAAGTACCTGAAATGTTCGGGGCCGAAACCCTTCTCATGAACCGCTGTGAAAATCAGGAACTGTTCGAGAAGACCGTTTCCCTGATCAATGACTTTAAAAATTATTTTACAAGCCATGGTCAGACAATCTATGAAAATCCTTCTCCCGGCAATAAGAAGGGCGGCATCTCCACTCTGGAGGACAAGTCCATGGGATGCACCCAGAAATCCGGCAGTGCGCCGGTGCGTGGTGTACTCTCCTACGGAGAACCGGTGAAGGAAAGAGGACTCAATCTTTTAAGTGCTCCCGGCAACGATCTGGTGGCATCCACCGCCCTCGCCGCTTCCGGTGCACACATTGTACTGTTTACAACAGGCCGCGGTACACCCTTCGCTTCACCTGTACCGACTGTTAAGATCTCCAGCAACTCCTCTCTTTATGCAAAGAAAGGCGGCTGGATTGATTTCAACTGCGGCGTCATGGTGGAAGGCACCGACCTGGAAACACTGAGCAATCAGCTGTTTGATTATGTGATCGCAGTCGCTTCCGGCGAGGAAGTCAAATCCGAAAAAGCCGGTTTCCACGACATGGCCATCTTCAAGCAGGGCGTAACCCTTTAACTGCTGTTTATCAGTCGGCAAACATATTTACCCATAATTTTACCAGATAACTTTTTCCCTGCAGGGACCTGCGGCTCAGACACTTTTTCATGCAGGTTCCTGCCCCTTATGAAAGATCGAGGTTTTATCTATCATGAAAAAATTAAATTATCAGACCCTTGAAGAACAGGGTTACGACGGTTTCCTTTTAAAAGATGCTCCCGAACGTGTCCTGCAGTTCGGCGAAGGCAATTTTCTTCGCGCATTTGTTGACTATTTCATCGACATGATGAACGAAAAAGCCGGTTTCAACAGCAAGGTCGTTCTGGTTCAGCCCATCGAAAACCGGGGCGGCTTCAATCTGGCCGATATCATCAATGAACAGGAGGGACTTTACACCTTATACCTGCGCGGCATTGAAAACGATGAAAAAGTCAATGATAAAAGAGTGATTTCCTGTGTCAGCCGCTGCCTGAATATCTACAGTGACTACGAAACCGTTATGGCATATGCAGACAAGCCGGAGCTTCGCTACATCACCTGCAACACAACGGAAGCAGGTATTGTCTATGATCCTTCCTGTCAGTTTACAGAGACACCGCCTGCAAGCTATCCCGCAAAGCTGACTCAGTTCCTGTACCGCCGTTTTCAGAAATTCGGTTCAGAAGCCGGCAGAGGATTCGTGATCCTGGCCTGCGAACTGATCGATGACAACGGCAAAGAGCTGGAAAAATGTGTATTAAAATACGCAGAGCAGTGGAATCTGGGCGAAGACTTCATCAGCTGGATCAAGGCTGAAAACATCTTCTGTTCCACTCTGGTTGACCGCATCGTAACCGGTTTCCCCAGAAGTGAAGCTGCCGCAATCAATGAAGAAAACGGCTACGAAGACAACACCATCGATACCGGTGAAGTATTCGGTTTCTGGGTAATCGAAGGACCCGAATCTCTGAAAAAGGAACTTCCCTTCGCAGAAGCAGGCCTGCCCGTACTGATCACAGACAATCACAAGCCCTACAAGCAGAGAAAAGTCCGCATCCTGAACGGCGCACATACCTCCATGGTACTGGGTGCATATCTGGCAGGACAGAACATTGTAAGAGACTGTATGCATGACGACACCATCGCCGGTTTTATGAACAAAACGATCTACGAGGAAATCATTCCCACTCTGACGCTGCCCGAAGAAGAATGCAGAGACTTCGCCGCAGCAGTAACAGAGCGTTTCAAAAATCCCTTTATCGATCATGCACTGCTTTCCATTTCCCTGAACTCCACATCCAAATGGAGAGCCCGCGTAATGCCGTCTCTGGAAGGATATGTGAATCAATTCGGCAAACTCCCCGAATGCATCACCGCATCCTTCGCATTCTACATCGCATTCTACCGCGGAACAAAAGGAACAGAACTGACCGATGCCGGTCTGGTAACAAAACGCCCGAACGGCGACAGCTACACCATCTCCGACGACCGCAGCGTACTGGAATTCTACAATGAGCACAAAAATGACTCCGCAAAAGAACTGGTACACGCAGTCTGCAGCAACACCGCCTTCTGGGGCAAAGATCTGACAGAAATCCCCGGCTTCGAAGCAGAAGCAACAAGGGTACTGGAAGCCATCGACGCCCAGGGAAGCTATGCGGTCATGGAGGCGTGCTTGAAGTAGCTTTTATTTAAAGTGTTCAGGGGACGTTCAGGCGCAGGTCTCTCCTTACGGGACGCGCTCTCGCTCGTGCGGAAACGCAGCGGTACTAAACTCGCAGGCCCCTCACGAGGCCTGCTCGTTAAGTGCCGGCGTTTCCGATGGTCCCTCCAGGAGAGACCTGCGCCTTCACTGACTCCTGAAACGCCTGGAATAAAAGCAGGGAGGGCGCACGATATATTTTTATTTTTAACTGCCGACGGTTTATTCTGTCGGCAGTTTTTTTATATTCCTATAGAACTCCGCACTTCATAAACACGGCGCGCCAGCAAAAAACACGCTCCGCGCTCCACAAACACAGCGCACCAGCACAAATATGCTCCGCGCTCTAAAACACTGCGCACCAGCATACTTCAACGTTCTCCCCACATGTGATAAGCGTACCCTTGTGGAAGTCTGCACCCAGCGGAGGTCCATATCTCTCCCGTAAGGGGCCATTGAAAACGCCGGCACTTAATGAGCGGCCCTCCATACGGAGGGCTGCGAATTTAGTACCGCTGCGTTTTCACCCGAGCGAGAGCGTGCCCCGGAGGGAGAAATATGGACCTCCGCGTCCGGTTCAGCAATCCTCCCGTACCTTATCACAACCTACACGTACTTCTTCAAAGTCGCGCGGACTGCCCCCGGGCCTGCGGTGAGTTCTTTCAGATATCCGCATACCCGGTCTGCCAGGCCTGCTTCGTACAGGTCTGTGCCGAAGATCTGTTTCATGTGCAGGATGGGAGCAACTGCTGCTTCCACATCCTGTCCTTCTTCCAGCTTCAGTCCTGATACATAAGGAGCTGCGGTATCCCACAGAGGATCGGGGCTGGGTTCAAAGTGATTTCCGTTGTCGTCCAGGGCCATCAGGTAGCGCAGCCAGCCGGCAAATACCAGAGGAATCAGTTTCAGATCCTTTACGTCCAGTTCTTCTGAGGCCTGGTAAGCCTTGATGGTTTCACCGAAGCGGATTGCCAGCTTCTGGGAAGTATCGGTTGCGATTCTCTGAGGCGTATCGGGCATAAACGGATTGGGAATACGGATATTCAGTACCGTATCGATAAATTCCTTCGGATCCAGAACACCGGGATTTACAACAACCGGCAGTCCTTCTTTGTAACCGATGGTTTCCACCAGTTTTTTCAATTCCGCATCTTTCATTTCGTCGGATATCTTCTCATATCCCAACAGGCAGCCGAATACGGCCAGTGCGGTATGAAGAGGATTCAGACAGGTGCAGACTTTCATTTTTTCAACCTTGTCCACAGTTTCCCTGTCTGTAAACATCAGACCGCCTTTTTCCAGCTCCGGTCTTCCGTTGGGGAATGCATCCTCGATTACCAGATATTCGCATTCCTCAGCATTGACAAAGGGCGCCACATAAGTGTGTTTTGATGTGATGACCGGCTCCAGTTCCTCCACGCCGTCTTTTCTCAGGATTTCCTCTACGGAAGCATCCGGTCTGGGTGTGATCTTATCGATCATGGACCAGGGGAAGGATACTTTGTCCTTTGTATTTACATAGGTCAGGAATCCGGCTTCTGCTTTGCCGTTTGCCACCCATTTTTCCGCAAATGTATTCATGGCTGCATACAGCTTGTCACCATTGTGGGAGCAGTTGTCTGTGCTGACCATGGCAACGGGTTTTTCACCTGCCTTATAACGGGTGTACAGCAGAGCTGCCACCTTTCCCATATAACTTGCAGGTTTTTCCGGTCCGGCTGCAAAATCCTTTTCCACATCGGGAAGAGTCTCGCCTTTGCCGTTTACCAGGCTGTAGCCTTTTTCCGTGATGGTAAACGTAACCATCTGCAGGGAGTCGGATGAGAAAATTTCCTTAAGGCGTCCGAACTCTGCCTCATTTTCCGCATCAACAGTCAGAGATTCCACCACGCTGCCAACCACGGTCTTTTCCACGCTGCCGTCTGCCTTCAGAGTAACCAGAATACTGTAGTCATCGTGGGGATGATTCATTTTTTCAACGATTTCGTAATCAAAGCCTTCCGCTACCACAAGGCCCCGGTCCAGAACGCCGTCGTTCAGCAGGTTCTGTACCACATTTGCCTGAAAAGCACGGAAAATATTGCCTGCACCGAAATGAATCCAGAAGGGATTTTTCCTGGTTTCCGCGGCTACCTGTTCTCTGTCAAACCGGGGAAGTGCATAGCCTGCTGCTTCCCATTTTGCTTTATCTGCAAGTCCCTGTGCATTTAATTTCATATGATTCTGCTTCCTTTCTGCATGCTGCTTATGCCTTATGCTGCATGCTTCTTTATGATTTATACCGTTTTTATCTGCCTGCTTTTTCGATTGCTTCCCATAAACCGTTCAGGTAGGTTGCTCCCAGAGCACGGTCGTAGAGGCCGTAACCGGGCATGGCAACTTCTCCCCAGATCATACGTCCGTGATCGGGACGGATGGGTCCGTCGAATCCGATGTCGTACAGTGCTTTCATGATTTCGTACATGTCAAATGTTCCGTCTGAAGACAGATGCGCTGCTTCTTCAAAATCGGTGGGTGAATTGAATTTCAGGTTCCGTACATGAGCAAAATGAATTCTTCCTTTCAGAGAACGGATCATGTCGGGAAGATCATTTTCCAGATTGGTACCGTAGGAACCGGAGCAGAATGTCACGCCGTTGTGCGGGTTATCAACCATCTGCATCATGCGCAGAATATTTTTCTTGTTGATGATGATACGGGGCAGTCCGAACACGCTCCATGCAGGATCATCGGGATGAATTGCCATATTGATATCATACTGGTCGCAGACAGGCATGATGCGTTCCAGGAAATATTTCAGATTTTCAAACAGCTTTTCATCATCAATATCCTTGTACATTTCGAACAATTCTTTTACATGTTCCATTCTTTCCGGTTCCCATCCGGGCATTACCGTTCCGTTCATATCACCGGCGATAGAATCGAACATTTTCTCGGGATCCAGAGCATCTACAGCTTCCTGTGTATAAGCCAGAACAGTAGAACCATCGGGGCGGACTCTGGCCAGTTCGGTTCTTGTCCAGTCAAATACGGGCATGAAATTGTAGCATACCAGATGAATATCTTCTTTGCCCAGATTTTCCAGTGTTTCAATGTAATTGTCGATGTAGGTATCGCGGTCGGGTGCACCGGTTTTGATGGCGTCGTGTACATTCACGCTTTCGATACCGGCAACATGAAGACCTGCGGCTTCCACCTCTTCCTTCATCTGACGGATTCTCTCTCTGCTCCATACCTCGCCGGGAGCAGTATCATACAGCGTTGTAATCACCCCTGTCACACCGGGAATCTGACGAATCTGCTGCAGAGTGACCGTATCAAACTTAGAACCATACCATCTGAGTGTCATTTCCATTTGTACATACCTTCCTTTCCAAATCAATTCCTGACAAATGACTCCAACTTCATCCAATGTAACTGCTTACATTCCCGCAGCTGCAATGAACTTTGTTGTCTTTATTATGGCAGAAAACGCAGATTGAATCCATTGACGTAGTTGTGGTAATCATTGCGAAAGTTGCGGGTTTATGCTGTTCGAAGTCTGAACTGTATTTTCCGGTCCTTTTTTCTTTTTTTCTTGACGCCTGCCCGGATACACGTTATAATCCCGAAATACAGCAATTATTCAACTGTTTAAAAAGTTCATAACAAACGACCAGCGCAGGCAACGGGGCCATGTTCTCCCGCTGCCTGCATTTTTTATGACTATTTTAAAAGGAGGAACACAATGAGACTGAATCCAAAGGAACAGGAAAAACTGATGCTCCATCTGGCCGGCAATCTGGCTAAGGAGAGAAAGGAAAGAGGTCTGAAGCTGAATTATCCGGAGGCGCTTGCCTATATCAGTTCAGAACTTCTGGAGCTGGCAAGAGACGGGAAAACGGTTGTGGAGCTGATGCAGCTGGGTACCGCTATCCTTACAAAAGAGGATGTCATGGACGGTGTTGCCGACATGATCGATGAAGTTCAGGTAGAAGCTACTTTCCCTGACGGAACGAAGCTTGTTACCGTGCACAATCCGATTCAGTAGACAGCGGTTCCGGACCGGATCAATACAAAGATCAGATTGATTCAGGAATCAGATTGATACAAGGAAGACCATTGCATCTGACAGACAAGGAGGAAATGACATGAAGATAGGGGCAATCCTTCCCATGGACAGAGAAATCACATTGAATGAAGGAAAAAATACTGTAACAGTTCTGGTGGCAAATACGGGTGACCGCCCGGTTCAGGTGGGTTCCCATTACCATTTTTTTGAGGTCAATAAATGCCTTTCTTTCGACAGAGAAAAGGCGTACGGATACCATCTGGACATTCCGTCCGGAACATCTGTCCGTTTTGAGCCGGGTGAGGAAAAGGAAGTGCAACTGACAGAAATGGGCGGCCGGAAGCGCGTATTCGGGCTGAATGACCTGACATGCGCACGGGCTGCGGAAGATACAAAAAAGACATCCATCAACACAGCGGAACTTAAGGGATTTCTGTAAGGAGGAACTGATACATGAGCGTAAAAATTTCCGGTGAAAAGTATGCAATGATGTACGGCCCCACAACCGGGGACAAAGTACGGCTGGCGGACACCAGTCTTGTTATAGAAGTTGAAAAAGATTACACCACCTACGGCGATGAAGTAAAATTCGGCGGCGGCAAGACCATCCGCGACGGTATGGGCCAGTCTGTAAAAACCTGCAGCCGCGACGGCGACCTTGATCTGGTCATTACAAACTGCCTGATCATGGATACCACGGGTATTATTAAAGCCGATATCGGCATTAAGAACGGTAAAATCGCAGGAATCGGCAAAGCAGGCAATCCCGATATTATGGACGGTGTGACCCCCGGCATGACGGTTGGCGCCTCCACCGAAGCGCTGGCAGGGGAAGGCATGATCGTCACAGCAGGCGGCATCGATACCCATATTCATTTTATCAGCCCCCAGCAGATCGACTGTGCTCTGTACAGCGGTGTAACTACCATGATCGGCGGCGGTACCGGTCCCGCGGACGGCACCAACGCAACCACCTGTACTCCCGGTCCCTGGAATCTGGAAATGATGCTGAAAGCAGCCGAAGAATATCCCATGAATCTGGGCTTCCTCGGCAAAGGCAACTGCTCCGACGAAGCGCCCCTTATCGAACAGGTCAAAGCCGGAGCCATGGGGCTGAAAATCCACGAAGACTGGGGCGCTACCCCGGCGGTTATCAACCACTGCCTCAATGTGGCCGACGAATACGATGTGCAGGTTGCCATTCATACCGATACCCTGAATGAAGGCGGCTGTGTGGAGGATACACTGGCGGCCATCGGCGGCAGAACAATCCATACTTACCACACAGAAGGCGCCGGCGGCGGACACGCACCGGACATTATCCGCGCTGCTGCCGCAGGCAATGTTCTTCCTTCCTCCACCAACCCCACCATGCCCTATACGGTCAACACTCTCGACGAACATCTGGACATGCTGATGGTATGCCACCATCTGGACAAAAAAATCCCGGAAGATGTGGCATTTGCCGACTCCCGCATCCGCCCGGAAACAATTGCCGCAGAGGACGTCCTTCATGACATGGGCATTTTCAGCATGATGAGCTCAGACTCCCAGGCCATGGGACGTGTGGGTGAGGTTATTACCCGTACCTGGCAGACCGCCAGCAAGATGAAAGATGAACGCGGCCCCCTTCCCGAGGATGAAGGCCACGGCAACGATAATTTCCGCGTAAAACGCTATCTGGCAAAATACACCATCAACCCGGCTGTTACTCACGGCATCTCTCAGTATGTGGGTTCTGTGGAAACCGGTAAATTTGCGGATCTGGTGCTCTGGAAACCGGCCTTTTTCGGATCAAAACCCGATATCATCATCAAAGGCGGCATGATCATCGCTTCCAAAATGGGTGATGCCAACGCTTCCATCCCCACCACCCAGCCTGTGCTCTACCAGCCCATGTTCGCCGCCCACGGAAAAGCAAAATACGCATCCTGTCTGACATTTGTCTCTCAGGCAGCCATGGACGCCGATGTGAAAACTGCTTACGGTCTGGAAAAAACCGTCGTTCCCGTATCGGGCTGCCGCAGCATCAGCAAAAAAGACATGGTTCTCAATGACCGGACACCGGCCATCACAGTCGATCCCGAAACGTACGAAGTTACCGTAGACGGAGAAGCCATTACTTCAAAACCGGCAGAAAAACTGCCTCTTACCCAGCTGTACAGCCTGTTTTAACAGGAAAGGAGAAATATATGTTAGGAGTCTGCCTTTTATTTGTGGGAATCGTACTGATCAACAACGGTATGTGTGCCCTCTACAAAGTGGACGGAAAATCCGCAGCGGTCATGAATATCCTGACCGGCGGTCTTTCCGTATTCATCAATTTTGTCAGCCTGGTACAGGGCAATTATTACGCCGCAGGAACCGGCCTTCTGTTCGGTTTCACCTACCTGTTCGTGGCATTTACAAAAATACTGAACTTAAGTCCCATCCCGTTTGCATGGTTCTCAACTTTCGTAGCTGTCAATGCGGTCATTTTCGGAACTCTGGAAGGCTTCACAGGAAACGCGGCCCTGGGCATCACCCCTGATATCCGGTGGGCAGCCATCTGGTATCTCTGGGCAATCTTATGGGGAACCGCCTTTGTGGAAGATATCATGGGCAAAAAGCTGGGAAAATTCGTTCCCTGTCTTCAGATCTTTGAAGGCGTAGTCACAGCCTGGATCCCCGGTGTTATGCTGCTGCTGGGAGTATGGTAAAAAATCCGTAAAAATCTACAAATAAAAAGCCCCTGTTGAAAGGGGAATGAGGTGCCGCGAAAACCTGCAGCACCTCAAATTCATATAAAATCAGCCGTGCGGAGCCGGTCCAAAAATACACCCCGGCTCTGCGCAGCTGTAAATCAGGAGGTGCTGCGAAATGTTATGTGAACAGGTTCTTGGAAAACTGAAAGACATGAATACAGAGGGAAAAACAATTGAATACGTAGATATCGAGTGGCACGAGGCATTTAAAAAAATCCACAGAAAAACGACCTGCAGCGGGAAGGATGTGGGAATCCGGATGGACGATTCCATTCTGTCAAGAGGACTTCTGCAGGATGATGTGCTGTATATGGACGAAAATCTGGTCATCGCCGTAAACACACCGCCCTGCGAAGTCATTGTTATTTCCCTCACACCGGGGCATGAGAAAATGGCTGCAAAGGTATGCTACGAAATCGGCAATCGCCACGCACCGCTGTTCTGGGGTGACGATGATGGCACCTTTATCACAATTTTCAACGAGCCCATGGAGCTGATGCTGTCAAAAATCCACGGCGTGGACATCAAAAGAGAAACGGCAAAACTGAATTTTGACCGCAGAATCTCCGCTGCCGTTCACAATCATCATCATTAAGAAGTCCCGTCAACTCCGGAGAAAGGATTCCGATTATGAATCGAGAACATGAAATCCGTTCGTTTTTTCTCCTTCAGGTCAACGATGCCCTGTTCCCCATCGGCGGTTATTCCCACTCGCAGGGGCTGGAAACATATATCCAGAAGGGAATCGTACACGATGAAAAGACAGCGGAACTTTATATCCATAATAAGCTGAAATGGAGCCTGATGTACACGGATCTGCTGGCAGTACGCCTGGCATGGGAAAGTGCCGCAGCAAATGATATAGGGAAACTGAATCGCCTGGAAGAGATTCTGGAAGCCTCCAGAATACCCATGGAGCAGCGGGAATCTTCCAGAAAAATGGGATCCCGTTTTGCCAAAACCATGTCCCGGCAGAATATTCCCGGCATGGAAACTGCAGACTGCATTCTGGAAGATTATCTGCGAGAAAGAAAAGGCCAAACCATCAGCCACTGCTGTATTTACGGTGTTTTCTGCGCAGCTCTTGGCATCCCTCTGGAGGATACTCTGTCCCATTATCTTTATGCGCAGACATCAGCCATGGTAACCAACTGCGTCAAAACGATTCCGTTAAGCCAGAGCTCCGGTCAGAAGCTTTTAAGCGGATGCTTCGAGGAATTCGCAGATATTCTGGAAGAAGTCGGTCAGTGTACGGAGGAAGATCTGTGCCGCTCTGCCCCGGGCTTTGATATCCGCGGAATCCAGCACGAAAAACTGTATTCAAGACTTTACATGTCATGAGGCAGATTCCGTCATGCTCTGCTGAATAGTTACCGGAAAATCCATATTGCAGAAAGAGGTTTACAATTATGTCATATGTAAAAATCGGCGTTGCAGGACCGGTCGGGTCCGGAAAAACAGCCTTAATTGAAGCTCTGTCCAGAAAAATGGCAGAAAAATACAGCATCGGGGTCATCACCAACGACATCTACACAAAGGAAGATGCTCAGTTTCTTGCCAAAAACAGCGTTCTTCCCGTGGAACGGATCATCGGTGTGGAAACCGGCGGGTGCCCTCATACCGCCATCCGCGAAGACGCTTCCATGAATCTGGAAGCAGTAGACGAAATGCTGGAGCGATTCCCGGATATTGAACTTCTATTCATCGAAAGCGGCGGCGACAATCTGTCCGCCACCTTCAGCCCGGAACTGGTGGACGCAACCATTTTTGTAATCGATGTAGCCGAAGGCGACAAAATTCCCCGAAAAGGCGGCCCGGGAATCACCCGCTCCGACCTGCTTGTCATCAACAAAATCGACCTGGCGCCCTACGTGGGAGCAAGCCTTGAAGTCATGGACCGCGACTCCCGGAAAATGCGCGGCGACCGTCCGTTTATTTTCACCAATATCCGCGGAAATGAAAATGTAGACCAGGTCATCGAATGGATTCAGAGAAATGTCCTTCTGGAGGATCTGTAACATATGGAAAATAAATTCGGGAAAATTTCAAAGCTTTCTCTGCGGACACAATGCCGGGAAGGAAAAACGATAATCGATGACCTGTTTTTCACCGCTCCCTATAAGGTCATGCAGCCTTTTCCGAAAGCCGGCGGCGGTATTTCCATCATGCCCCTGTGTGCCTCTGCAGGCATCATGGAGGGCGACCGGCAGGAATTTACTTTTCATGTGGGAGAAGGCTCCGATCTGGAAATTCTGTCCCAGTCCTTCGATAAAATTCACAAAATGAAAGAAGGCTGCGCCCTCCGTTCCGTGCGGGCGGATATAGAAAAAAACTCCGTATTTTACTACTATCCCCAGCCGGTCATCCCCTACAGGGACTCCGCTTTCGAAAGCAGCATGGAATTTTGCCTGCAGGATGAGACATCTCATCTGTTTCTCCTTGAAGTCATCTCCTGCGGAAGAACCGCCCATAAGGAGAAATTCGCTTACCGGAAATTCATATCAAAAGTCGCAGTCTACCGCAAAGGCCGACTCGTCTACCGCGACAACACCCGCTGCGAACCCAATCGGATGCCCATGGAAGAAATCGGAATGTATGAAGGCTACACCCATATGGCCAACATCTATCTCAGCCGCACAGGAAAAGCAGACATGACCCCGCTGCAGGAAAAAATCTGGGAAATCCTTGAAAGTGAACCGGAATGCGACGGAGGTGCAACAAAACTGGCCCATGGCGACCTGGCTGTCCGCATCTTCGGACACAGAGCCCAGAAACTGCAGGAAATCGCAGAAGAAATAAAGGGGTGTTACAGTTCGCTTTCCGGGCGGATGTAAGAAATTTTGTGAGGCGGAATGAACGACGGGTCCTGTCCGGGGACGCGCTCTCGCTCGCATGAAAACGCAGCGGATGCTAAACTCGCAAGTCCCCTTACGGGGACTCGCTCGCTAAGCACCGGCGTTTGTCAACGGTCCCCTTGACAGGACCCGTCGTTCATTCCGCCGCCATGGGTTTTCTTACAAGTCCGACAATGCGGGAAGCGAACTGTATGGGGGAGAGTATATATTTTGTACGATTTTCTTGCCTTACTATAGATTCGAATCTGCGGCAATTCTTTCAGAACCGTTCAGACAGGGCTGAACGGTAACATTTCTCATGTTAGCGCTTACATATTTTTTCCATATTCATTGTAAAACTTGCGGTTATGTGATATTATGTCTATAGCAACTACGTGGCAGCCGCTTTATGCGTGCACCTCCCACAACCTGTCCGGCTCTTCACTCGGGGATGAGAAAACCTGCGGCGGCAAAATGGAAGTGGTGTCCTGCAAAGGGGGCCGTTGGAAACGCCGGCACTTGATTTTTCAAGCGAAAGCGCGGAAAAATCTTAGTACCGCTGCGTTTCCATGCGAGCGAGAGCGCGTCTCCGTGCAGGATATCACTTCCATTTTGCCTGCACATTCTCCCCCCGAAGACCGGACAGCCCAAAGGTGATTTATGAAGAAAAATCTGCAGACTGCTTTTTTAACCAGACAGTATATGCTGTCCAGGGATTTTGAGCTTTACTATTATAATGACCGCAATCTTTCCAATGTTGACCTTCATACTCATGATTACTATGAATTTTATTTTTTTCTGGAGGGTGATGTGAGTATTCAGATCGGCAGTGAGCAGTTTCCCATGCAGTACGGTGATATGATTCTGATTCCGCCTCATGTTCCTCACCGCCCGTATATCCACAGTCTGAAGGTTCCCTACCGGAGGTTTGTTTTCTGGATCAGCCAGGAGTACTGCAATCATCTTCTGCAGATTTCCCCGGACTATATCTACGTGATACAGCATGTACAGGTTTATAAGGATTACATTTTCCATACCGATCAGATTACCTTCAATATGATTCAGTCCCTGATTCTGGAACTGCTGGATGAGATGCATTCCGATCGTTTCGGCAGAGAGGCTCAGATCAGCCTCTGCGTTAATAATCTCCTGCTTCACGTAAACCGCCTCGTTTTTGATCAGCGCAATCCCGGTCACCGTTTGGAAAATGCTTCTCTGTATCAGCAGCTGACCACCTATATTGAGAATCATCTTGACGAGGAACTGTCGCTGGAACAGCTGGCCGGTGTTTTTTTCGTGAGTAAATATCATATCGCCCATGTTTTCAAGGACAAACTGGGCATTTCCGTTCATCAGTATATTACCAAAAGACGGCTTGCTCTGTGCAAAGAAGCGATTATGGGCAATATGCGGATTTCAGATGTCTACCAGATGTTCGGATTCAAAGATTATTCCAGCTTTTACCGGGCATTTAAAAAGGAATACGGCATTTCACCGAAAACACTTCGCGATATGCAGATTGGAAATATCGCGCTGAATACCCCGAATACCGGTACTGCAGAAAAAGAATCTGCCGGCAAAAACGAAGACGCCGCTAATAAACAGGACATCCGCAGCAGTCAGGACACCGATATGGCGAAATCTGCCGTAAAAGCAGTCTGCAATAAGAAGGAGGAGTGAATAAAGAGATGAATATATACGACATATCAACGAAAGCCGGCGTTTCCATCGCCACCGTTTCCCGTGTTCTGAACGGCAGCAGCAAGGTAAGCAGCGCCACCAGAAAAAAGGTGCTGGATGTAATTGAGGAAAGCGGCTATACGCCCAATGCATTTGCCAGGAGTCTCTGCCTGAATTCCATGTCCACCGTGGGCATTCTCTGCTCCGATTCCTCTGATGTTTATCAGGCGCAGGCCATTTACTATCTGGAGCGGGAGCTGCGCAACAATTCCTATACTTCCATGCTATGCTGCACGGGATACCAGCTGGAAGAGAGGCAGAAGCATATGCAGCTTCTTATTTCCAAAAATGTGGATGCCGTCTTCTTCATCGGCTCCCACTTTATTGAAAATTCTGCCGAAGGAAATGAATACATCATGAGCGCCGCGGAGAAGTTTCCGATTTTTCTCCTGAACGGCGAACTGGAAGGACATAATATCTATTCCATTCTGTGTGATGATTTTACTTCCACAAAAGCAATTACCGATCTTGTTTTTTCCAAAGGAAGCAAAAATCCCATCTATCTTTACCGCTCCCTCAGCAGCAGCGGTATGAAAAAGATTCAGGGATTTTCAAAGTCCTGTAAAGAACACGGCATTGCCAACGGCGACAAGCGGGTCTTTTCCTGCCCCGCTTCCATTGAAAAAAGCTGCCAGGTCGTCCAGAGTGTAAAAGACAGCGGACTGGATTTCGATTCCATCATTGCCGCCGATGATGAGCTGGCTGCCGGAGCGGTAAAATATGCCCTGCGGAACAACCTGCGCATTCCGGAGGATTTCCAGATCACCGGATACAACAACTCCGTCCTCTCCGACTGCAGCACACCGGAGATTACCACGCTGGACAACCGCGTGGAATTCATGTGTACCACAGCCGTTTCCATGATGCTGCAGGTCTTTCAGGAAAGGGACCTGCCGTCAAAAACCATGTTTTCCGGGCGGATCGTTGCCAAGGAAACGACACGTCCATAAAGCTTTTCATCTGTTTTTCTTCGCTGTGACCGCATTGATGATGCCCATGCAGGCCGCAAAAAACACACCTGCCACAGGCCAGATGATCCATGATCTGTCCCAGTTGCCGAAATACAGGCTGATTCCCAGATATACGGCAGTAACAGTACACCAGTATATCCCCGGGAAGAAGCCGTTTTTCCGGTTCTGTTCCTTTTTCTCCACCGTATAATCCCCCTGCTGAAGCAGCTTGTCGTAATTCCCGTGGATACTGCCGGACCAGATCAGCAGATATACTGCCGCAGCAACCATGATCAGCAGAATCGCCGTACAGAAAATATAAACCAGATCAGACCTGTTATCTTCTGCACCGTCCATGATAAATGCTGCCATTACCAGAGGCACAACGGAAAGTATGCACAAGACAATGCCTGTCATCGTACAGTTCCGGTAAGTCCCTTCAAAAGAATTCTTTTCTTCCCTGAGCCTTTCTGCAACACCATAATCCAGAATCAGTTTTTCCTTTTCCAGCCCGGAAAGTCCGTATGTGGTTCTCTGCATGCCTATCAGAATCAGCATCATCACTCCTGCACATACCAGAAACATGAAGATACCGAAACCGGACAGACCTGCCGCAGCCTTCGATATTTCCAGAACTGTGCCGTCACCATATTCCGCCAGCCCGCTCATCACAATCAGGCTCACCGGAGAAAGAATCAGCAGTGCAACAGCCAATGCTGTCCTCCATGCAAATTTTCTTTCCAGAGTCACAATATATCCCGCCTCTTCCCGGGAAATCCTGCGCGTCTTAAGCGCATCCCGGTAATCCGCTGCCGCGCTTCCTTCCATATAAGTACGCTCTGCACCGGCATGTTCTGTGTAAGCATGTTCCGTCCCGGCATGTTCCGCATAAATATGTTCCGCATAAGCCGAATCGGAAATAACTCCATTTCCTGAAATATTTTTCTCAGATTTCTCCGGTTCATCTTTCAGCAGGTAATCCGTAGTTACACCGAAAATATTACTCATTTTGATGATTTTATCCAGATCCGGTACGGAAGCGGCGCTTTCCCATTTCGATACGGCCTGGCGGGAAATGTCAAGTCTCGCAGCCAGTTCCTCCTGAGACCAACCGTTTTGTTTTCTGAGTTTCGCAATCTTATCCGCTAAATCCATAGCACACCCTCTCTTTCACCAGTTCATTACAATACAGACTTTAATATAGATCTCAATACAGATTCCGATGCAAAACCGCATCTGAAAACACAGCATATACATCTCTGTACAGCAGTCATCATATCATAAATCCCGGTTGACAACCAGCAGGTGCGCCTTGAAATCTGTCAACCGACAGTTGCATCATGGGGCTGTTGTGTATTTTTACTGCTTGCTTTTAACATGCCGATGATAATATCCGCTGTTTTTTCCGGATCATATAATCCTGTGTTGACCGTAAGATCATAGCTGTTTGCTCTTCCCCAGTCTTTTTTTGCATACTGTCTGTAACAATTGCTTCGTTCCTGTTCCACTTTGCGGATTCTGCACTCCGCATCGTTCTCCGACAGATGCTCCCGTTCCATAACCTGCTGTTTTTTATATTCCATGGGAGCGTACAAAAATACGTGAAATGCATTTTCATGTCCTTCCAGGACATAATTGGCCATTCTGCCGATGATTACACACGATTCCTTTTCCGTAATCTTCCTGATTACCTTTGCCTCCGCATCATGCATCGCATCCGCTCTCGTCTGCTCTCCATTCGTATAAGCATACATCTGTTTGTACAGATCATAAAGAAATCCATTGGCCAGCTTCTCCTGATTCTCAAGGACATATTCTGCTTCCAGACCGCTTTCTGCTGCTACCATATCGACCAGTTCGCTGTCATAGCAGTTGATTCCCAGTTTTTCGGCAACGATTTTTCCGATTTTTGCAGCACCGCATCCATATTCCCGTCCAATCGTAATGATCCACTTCGTTCCGATATCCGCTCCGGCCAGAATACGCTCCTGTCCTTCTTTTCTGACTTCGCCATCTTCCTCCGGAAGAATTTTAGCCATAACCGGCTCCAGGTACTGTGCAAAAGCATTTGCTATCAGTCCGGTTATTAATGCAGCAATCACCGTTCCTGCGCCGATTCCCCGGATCCGGTGGAACATCATCAGAGAAATCATCAGCGCTGTAACGGTCATGGAGGCATCAACCCCTACCTTTGTGATGCCGAATTCTTTTTTCAGTTTAATGGATACTGCTTTTACAAAGCCTTCCCCCGGCAGCATAATGGCATTGGCACGAACCTCTGTAAATACGCCGAATCCCAGAACCACACAGCCCGCCACCAGAACACACAGCTTCTCCGGCAGTTTCTCCGGAGTCAGCCACGAAATCACAGACATGGAAAAATCCAGGAAATATCCGAACAGCAGCGATGCTGCAATCTGCAGATACTGAATTTTCTCAAACTCTTTTCTCCTCAGAATCACCTGCAGAAGAATCAGAAAAAAATTGAATGCAATGGTAAACTGTCCCATAGTCGGAGCAAATCCCAGACTCAGTACATACGGAATTCCGGAGCCGGGAGAGGTTCCCAGCCCGGCTTTTGTAATAAGGCTGATCCCCATGGAATTGATATAGAGACCGAGCAGAAACACAAGATATTTTTTTACATTTTTCATAAATAAAATCCCACCTGTATAGATATTTCAAAAGAGAGCTGTGGCTCATACAAACCACAGCTCCCTGTTTCAATCATCTGTTTTCAAAAAGATGGTCGGGATGGTACACAATATTGCCATGACCCGGTTCTGCTTTTGTATCAGCAATCAATCCGCGATGTCCACGAAATTCCATAGGCGCTTTATCGTCTTTTCTTTCCAGAATTCTGCCGCATAAGCGTATGTTTTCTTCAATGATATCCGATACAGCTTTGCCGTCTCCGTGAGATGCCAGAACGGTATCATACTTTCCTTTCAGAACAGTTTCCAGTCTGATCAGACTTTTCTGATACGTTTCCAGAGAAGTAGAATAATCTTCAAACACAAAGGTAAATCCGTTGCAGGCATCGCCCAGAAGCAGAGTACGTTCCTCCGGAATCAGCATCACCATGCTTCCCCGGGTATGGCCGGGGCAGGCATATAGTTCAACTGAGATTCCACCCAGATCGAAACGGTCACCTTCCTTCAGATCATTATAAGCGGTAATGGACTGAAGCGGTGTAAAATCCTCTGCGGGTACTACATGATCGCCTCCCCGCTCCATCAGAAACAGACCGTCTTCACGGAATTCATAAGTTCCGTGCTCTTTATAGATATAGGCATCTTCCTGATTAATATAAACATTCTCCGCAGGAAACTCGGAAGCCCCCATCGCATGGTCCACATGTCCGTGGGTCAGCAGAACAATGACTTCTTTCTCTGTCAGCTGTTCGATCAGAGATCTGACAAAACCGATTCCGCTTCCCGAGTCAAGAAGAGCTGCTTTTTCGCTGCCTTCCACCAGATACATCAGCTCTGAAGAAAAGGCATAAATCCGTGTGATACGGTCACTGACCTTTTCCGTTTTAAATTCAGGAACAGACATAATATTTCCTCTTCCGTCACTAAATGTTGGCTTTCAGGAATTCATCAACAATATTTAATACTGTATCGTTGTCAAATCCCAGGCAGCCATGGTTGGCATTGTTGATTTTATAGAAAGTTACGTCCTTTCCCATTGCTTTCATATAATTATACAGCTGACAGCTCTGGTTAAAGGGAACCAGCATATCTCTGCTGCCGTGGATAATCAGCGTGGGAGGAGTCGGCCTGTCTTCGGAAAGATAGTTCATGGGAATCGTCGCATTGGCCAGCTCCGGATTCTCAAGAACATTCTTCTGACCGATTTCGAATCCTTCCGGACTTTCAGGATCATAATGATTCTGAGAACTGGGATAGTAATTCATCAGTGAGAATACGGTGGGACCATAGACATCCACGATGCAGTTAACCTCTGCTGAATATTCTCCGTATGTATCGGTATCCGGCTCGCTGTCACCTGTGAAACCGGCCATTAATGCCGTGTGACCGCCCGATGAATCGCCTGCTACAGCCATATGCTCCGGATCTACGTTATACTTTTCCGCATTCATGCGCATGAACCGAACTGCAGTCTTGGCATCCTGCATCTGTGCCGGGAAAGGCGCCACTTCGGAAGGGCGGTATTCCACAATTGCGATAACATATCCGCGCTGAGCCAGACGAATATGACGTCCGATATTGTTCCATGGCCACTGCTCATGAAAAGCGGATCCCTGAATGTAAACGATACAGGGCCATTTCACCGGCTTGTCCATTTCCTGCTCCGGAGCACCAAAATGAACTTTCGGCTCAATGATCTGTAAATGAAGGGAAAGTGATTCCCGCTTGGTGTAATCAAATTTGCCTTCACGTTCCACATACACCACATCGGTATGGATATCCACATAATAGCCCCAGTCATCATGAAGATCATTCAGTACGATACAACCCTCGGGCACTTCATCATCATGCGGAAACTGTGCCGGTACCGGAGTCGGAATGGGATCCTGAAGCTGTCGTTCTTCCATAATCGGTTTCGGATCAAACATAATAAAACCTCCTTAAGCAATTTCTTTGTAATGATTGTAATTCTTCACATGATTTATCACAATGAGAACCAGTGCGATTGCCATCCATACGCCGCCGTACAGGAAGCCCTGATGCTGGCTCAGACCGCCAAACTGTCCGCCGATGAAGGCAAATACATAGCCGAATATGAAAGCACCCAGTGAGTTGCCCACAAAGCCCAGTGAAGTAGCCAGTGCAGAATTGGATTCGTTGGTCCCATCATTTACAAGGAAGTTGATATAAGGCATCCACCAGCAGAAACCAACCTTGGCGATGGTGATACCGATATACCACATGGGAACTGTCGTTGTGGTACCCATAATTGCAAATCCGACAATATTCAGCACCAGGGAAAGCCATCCTACATTGTAGCCGATCTTTCCTTTTACGAATCCGAAGAAAAGTCCGCCGACCAGTGCAGCAATTCCGCCGAAGCTTGCGATGGCCGCAGCCTGAACGGTAGAAATACCAACTTCCACACCTGCCAGGGATGTGCAGTTGTCCAGTGCGCCGTAACCGAGGCCGTAGATAAACTGGCAGATTGCACCGATATAGCATGCCATGGGAAGCTTTGACTTCACATCGGAAGTATTAACTGTATGCTCCACAGGTTTCTTTTCTTCCCGACCGATGTCATTCACGAATGCCGGGATACCGAACAGAACCAGTACGAAGATGGCAACCGCATACAGATAAGCACAGTAAGCATAATGCCAGTCATAAACCATGATTCCGGCCATGGTATAGGAAAAGATCGATGCACCCAGACCAACCATGGAAGACTGGAAGCCCATCATAACGTTGGCAACGCTGCCTTCAAAACAGTCTACAATCAGAGAAGCAGACAGCGGCTGAATCAGTCCGACACCGATACCGGCCAGAACACGTACCGCAATCTTTCCAATCAGGCTGGGAATAAACATGGGCGAAAATGCTCCCACAAAGCACAGGGCAATACCCACCAGACATAAATTTTTCTTGCCGATTTTTGCCGCGGAAGCGCCACCAATAATGTTGGCAATCATACCGCCGATGGTTGGAAATGTCACAAAGCTCTGAAGCAAAGCAGGAGATGCATCAGGAAACTCCTGAGCCAGGTCACCCAGCAGACATCCGGCTACGGAAACAGAAGCCAGAAGCAGTGACAACGACAAAACTGCCGCCTGAAAGATCCGGAATTTAATTCCGGTTGGATAATTTCTTTCCATAATCATACCTCTTTTCTCGTTTTGATAGTGCAATATTACCATTTTTCGGTAAAATCCATCACCCAATCTGTGTATGATTCCTTCCATTTTGTGACCTGTTTTATTTTTCATATGGGAACTTTTACTGTTTTCCCATTGTCTGCCTGTACTGGGCCGGTGTCATACCGTACTTTTTCTTAAAAGCACTGAAAAAGCTCTTTTCATCGGAAAATCCGTATTCCATTGCGATCTGCCCGATCCCCCTGTCCGACATCACAATCTCCTGTACCGCAGCCGACAGCCGCAGACTGGTCAGATAATTTTTAAATGTAAGATTACTATATTCCTTAAATATCCTGCAGAAATACTCTCTCGTATAGCCAAACTGCTCCGCAACAGCCTGCGTAGTCAGCGGCTGGCGGTAATTTTTATCCACATACTCCAGCACTTTTACCATTTTATTTCTCGTACTCAGCCGCCTTGAATCCGTTTCCTGCAGCCCGGACCGGAATTCCTCATACATCAGATTCAGAATTTCGAAGAGAATTTTATTCGTGACAAAATATTTTTTCGGCAGCTCCACATTCTGTCTCAGCTGCTCCAGAAGTTCCTGCATTTTCTTCTTCGACTCAGCAGATACCCCCGGTGCCCGTTCCGATACAATATAGTTGGATATCTCCGGAA
>JBJELO010000242.1:0-2101 GCA_051879195.1 Lachnospiraceae bacterium | reverse complement strand
TCAGCAGATACCCCCGGTGCCCGTTCCGATACAATATAGTTGGATATCTCCGGAAACATCTGTTCCAGATACCGGCACTGAAATGTAACAGACATCACATCCTGATGAACCATATCCTGCTCCGGCTCCACTGCATGAAGCGCAAAGCTGCTGATCAGCACAAACTCTCCCGGTTTCACGTCAATTTTCTCTCCGTCAATAACAATCCTGATCCTTTTATTTCTGCTGTAAATAATCTCCGCACCGGGGTGCCAGTGCAGCGGCACTTCCATCGCAGGATGTTCCAGATGCACCTGAATCAAAGCAGGGTATGTTTTCGGAAACTCCAGCCTCTGAAACAAATTGGAATGAATAAACATAACTTCCGCATTATTGTTATAATCCGGCGCTTCTTTTAAAAATATTTCTTCCTCTTTCGGCATAATTTACACTCTCCACACATGTAACAGACAATATGCTTCACATACCGATATTATATCAACACTTTTTTTCCGTGCCAATATTATATTTTTTTCTCAAACGCAGATTTTCTTCCTGATACAGTGCCGAATTATCAATAATTTTTTACAAAAAAACAGTTATTTTTACCAACAGCCGATTCTCCATACAATACGAAATTGACAATTGATTTCAAATAGCTTATATTATATTTAGGTGAAATATCAAAATTCCCCCCAAAAATCTATAGTTAAGGATAGGTGAACATTATGTACATGGATGATTACAAACGCTGGCTGGAATCCAGTCTGGATGATGCGGATTTAAAAGCAGAACTGGAATCGATTGCCGGCAACGATGAAGAAATCAAAGACCGTTTTGCTGTTGCCCTGAAGTTCGGTACCGCAGGTCTGCGCGGTGTTCTGGGTGCAGGTTCCAACCGCATGAACATTTACGTGGTTCGTCAGGCTACTCAGGGTCTGGCCAACTGGGTAAAGGAACAGGGCGGCAATCAGCTGGTTGCAATCAGCTACGACAGCCGTATCAAGAGTGATGTTTTCGCTAAAACTGCTGCCTGCGTTCTGGCAGCCAACGGAATCAAGGTACGCATTTACGACGCACTGATGCCTGTACCCGCATTGAGCTTTGCTACCCGCTACTATGAAGCCAATGCCGGTATCATGGTTACCGCTTCCCACAACCCTGCAAAGTACAACGGCTACAAGGCTTACGGTCCCGACGGATGCCAGATGACAGATGAAGCTGCTGATATCGTATACGCTGAGATTCAGAAGACGGACATTCTGACAGGCGCAAAGATGATGAGCTTTGAAGAAGGTATGGAAAAAGGCCTGATCGAATATGTAGGCGATGACTGCAAGGAAGCTCTGTATCAGGCAATCGAAGCGCGCAGCGTACGTCCCGGTCTGTGCAAAACTGCAGGCCTGAAGCTGGTTTATTCACCCTTAAACGGCTCCGGTCTGGTACCTGTTACCCGTATTCTGAAAGACATCGGTATCGACGACATTACCATCGTTCCTGAACAGCAGTATCCCGACGGCAATTTCCCTACCTGTCCTTATCCGAACCCCGAAATTTTCGAAGCTCTGCGTCTTGGTCTGGAACTGGCTGAAAAATCCGGTGCCGATCTGATGCTGGCTACCGACCCTGATGCTGACCGTGTCGGTATCGCAATCAAATGCCCCGATGGTACATACGAACTGGTTTCCGGTAATGAAGTAGGCGTTTTACTGCTGGATTACATCTGCGCAGGCCGTATTGAAAACGGTACCATGCCTGCCAACCCTGTAGCTGTTAAGTCCATCGTTTCCACTCCTCTGGCTGATGCAGTTGCTGCAAATTACGGTGTTGAACTGCGCAGCGTTCTGACAGGATTCAAGTGGATCGGCGATCAGATTGCAGGTCTGGAAGCAGCCGGCGAAGTAGACCGCTTCATTTTCGGTTTTGAGGAAAGCTACGGCTATCTGGCCGGTCCTTACGTTCGTGATAAAGACGCCATCATCGGTTCCATGCTGATCTGCGAAATGGCAGCTTACTACCGCAGCATCGGTTCTTCCATCAAACAGCGTCTGGAAGAAATCTACGCAAAATACGGCCGTTACCTGAACAAGGTTGACAGTTTTGAATTCCCCGGTCTGTCCGG
>JBJELO010000241.1:0-7910 GCA_051879195.1 Lachnospiraceae bacterium | reverse complement strand
TGTGGAAAATGCGTTCATCATCCAGATAAACTGCCACATAATGGTCCTTGTATACATTGCCCACACGGAAACGTACCGTAAGCGTATCGTCCATGCGGTCCGGGTGAACCGTAACGGGAACGGTATAGCGGACGCCGTCTGTGGGAACGATTCTGATCTCTTTTTCTTCTGCCGACTTTGTTCCGGCATCCAGTGCCTTCACATATTTTACCGCATTTTTACCGGCTGCGGCAGCTTCTTCCGATACAAAATCCACCAGATCATGCACATGAAGAACATTACCGCAGGCAAATACGCCTTCCACACTGGTTTCCAGACTCTCATTAACCAGAGGACCGGAGGTAACGGGACTCATGTCCACACCAATGCCTCTGGACAGTTCATTTTCAGGGATCAGACCGCAGGAAAGAAGCAGGGTATCACAGGTATAGTGTTCTTCTGTGCCGGGGATCGGTTTTCCTTTGTCATCCACAGCCGCCAGCGTAATGCCTTCTACCCGCTCCTTGCCTTCAATATCAACTACCGTATGGCTCAGTTTCAGCGGAATGCCGAAGTCATCCAGACACTGTACGATATTACGTTTCAGACCGCCGGAATAGGGCATCAGTTCGGCAACGACCTTTACTTTGGCGCCTTCCAGCGTCATACGTCTTGCCATGATCAGACCGATATCGCCGGAACCCAGAATTACAACCTCGCGGCCGGGCATATAGCCCTCAATGTTAACGAGACGCTGTGCGGTACCTGCCGAAAAAATACCGGCGGGACGATATCCGGGAATATTCAGCGCGCCTCTTGAGCGCTCTCTGCAGCCCATTGCCAGAATCACGGCCTTTGCCTGCACCTGGAACATGCCATCGGTGCGGTTCATGGCTGTAACCACTTTATCAGCACTGATATCCATAACCATGGTATTCAGCAGATATTCGATTCCCAGTTCTTCCACCTGAGCAATAAAACGTCCCGCATATTCGGGGCCTGTCAGCTCTTCCTTAAATGTATGAAGTCCGAATCCGTTGTGTATGCACTGATTCAGGATACCGCCGAGTTCTTTATCCCGTTCCAGAATCAGAATGCTGTCCACGCCATTTCTCTTTGCGGAAGCAGCGGCAGCAAGACCGGCAGGACCTCCGCCGATAATTACAATATCATAATATTTCATATCGCTGTCCTCCTATAAACGGTCTTTGTTGGTGCCCACCACAATGGCTGAGTCACCGCCTGATTTCGTTACATCATACATGGTAAAGCCGGGAACCTCTCTCGCCAGAATCTCCATGGTTCTGGGGGAGCAGAAACCTGCCTGGCAGCGTCCCATACCGGCTCTCGTTCTGCGCTTCACGCCATCCAGAGAGCGTGCTCCCAGAGGTCTGTGAATCGCATCCAGAATCTCACCTTCCGTAATCATCTCACAGCGGCAGATAATGTTGCCGTATGCAGGATTCTTCTTAATCAGTTCGTTGCGTTCCTCCAGAGACAGATTTTCCGGATTCAGAACACCTTTGCGTGTTGCAATAAAATTGTCTTTCTTAACAAGTCCCATCTTTTCCTGCAGAATATCCGCAACCATCACTCCAATAGCAGGGCTTGCAGTCAGACCCGGCGATTCGATACCGGCACAGTTGATAAATCCGGGTACATCCTCCGCTTCGCCGATGATAAATTCATGTCTGTCTTCATGGGCACGAAGACCGGCGAAGGAAGTAATCACCTGACGCATGGGAATGTTTTTCACTGTAATTGCAGATTTGGTAATTGCTTCGTCAAGACCCTCTCTTGTGGTGTTGGTGCCTTCTTTATTCTCGATATCCACTGCAGTGGGACCGATCAGCAGATTGCCGTGAATGGTGGGGGATACAAGGATACCCTTGCCCATCTTGGTAGGAAGCGCGAAAACGGTATGAGATACATGTCCACCCGCACTCTTGTCCAGCAGACAGTAATCGCCTCTTCTGGCCGTAATCTTCATCTTGTTCTCACTGACCATATTGTTGATCTGATCTGCGTAAACACCTGCCGCATTGACAATATAACGGGTTCTTACCGCTCCATTGTTGGTGAAAATCGTAAATCCTTCTTCCTCCTTGCGGATTCCGGTCACCTGTGTATTGAAACGGAATTCCACGCCGTTGTCGTAAGCATTTTCCGCCATGGCAATATTCAGATTGAAAGGACATACAATGCCGCCGGTGGGCGCATATAACGCAGCAACTGCTTCGTCGGAGATATTGGGTTCCATTGCCACCAGTTCATCTCTCTCGATGATCCTGAGGTCAGGCACACCATTTTTCACGCCGCGTTCATACAGTTCCTGCAGACCGGGTCTGGTTGCTTCATCCGTACATACGACCAGAGAACCGTTTCTCATGAAAGGGAAGTCCAGATCTTTCGATAACTGCTCCATCATCTGGTTTCCCTGTACATTCAGCTTTGCCATCAGAGAGCCATTTGCAGCATCGAAGCCTGCATGTACAATGGCACTGTTGGCTTTGGAAGTTCCACTGCATACGTCCTCGCCTTTTTCCAGTACGCAGATGGACGCCTGGTAACGGGACAGTTCTCTGGCAGAAGCGCTGCCGGAAACACCCGCTCCGATAATTACAATATCATACATAACTAAATTACTCCCCTTTCTGTCGTATGGAGTCTGCCCAGACCATACAGCGCAAAACTGCATCAGATATTATCTCCTTGTCTGAGAGACTCCATGCTATGAAAATATGACTGGTTTTACAGATTAAGCGTACTTATAAATGTACTTACCGAAAAATCCTACCACGGAATAACTTTGTATAACAGAACCGCTAAAATAGCACCTACAATGGGCCCGATGATAACAACCGGTGCATAGCCCCAGTTGGAATCGCCTTTACCCTTGATGGGCAGAACACTGTGAGCAATACGGGGACCAAGGTCACGGGCAGGGTTGATTGCATAACCGGTCAGACCACCTAATGACATACCGATGGATACGATGATGCCGAATACCAGGAAGTTGCTGAGACCGGGAGCACAGTTCTGAACCTGTGCAATGCCTTTGATTGCGAATACCAGTACGAATGTACCGATTGCTTCACTTAAGATATTGAGAGGCATGTTGGGAACAGAGGGGCCGGTTGAGAATACGCCCAGCTTTGTAGCGGGTGATTCGGTTGCATCAAACTGATCCTTGAACAGGATGTAAACGAGACATGCACCTACAAATGCGCCTGCAAACTGTGCGATGATATAACCGGGAACCATGGACCATGAGAATGATCCGTCAACTGCCAGTGCGATCGTCAGCGCCGGATTAAAATGAGCACCGGAAGCTGCGCCGAAGATAAACGCGGGAACCATAACTGCAAGACCCCATGCAAATGTGATCTGAATGGAACCTGCACCCTTCATACCTGATTTATTTAATGTTACGTTAGCTACTACGCCATCACCCAGTAAAATAAGCATGGCTGTTCCGATAAACTCTGCTATGTAAGGTAACATAATGAAATCCTCCTATCAAAAAATTATATATTCTTTCCTTTTACCCTTCTGTTAGTCTTCCTTAGCCCAGCCGTAAGCATATTTCACAGCCTTGTTCCAGCCTTTGATTCTTGCGGCACGGTCTGCTTCGTCGATGGAAGGTGTAAATGTACGGTCAATTGCCCAGTTCTTGATAACGTCTTCCTTGCTTGACCAGTAGCCAACAGCCAGACCTGCCAGATAAGCAGCGCCCATAGCGGTTGTTTCTACGCAGCAGGGACGATTAACGGGTGCATTGATGATATCCGCCTGGATCTGCATCAGCAGGTTGTTGGCACTTGCGCCGCCGTCAACCTTCAGAGCTGCCAGATCAATACCTGAGTCAGCCTTCATAGCCTGCAGAACGTCGTTGGTCTGATAAGCCAGAGATTCCAGAGTAGCACGGATTACATGATATTTGTTGACACCACGGGTGATACCTACGATGGTACCTCTTGCGTACTGATCCCAGTGAGGAGCGCCCAGACCGGTAAATGCAGGAACAACATAGCAGCCGTTGGTATCTTTTACCTTGTTAGCCATGTATTCGGAATCCGGTGAGGAATCAATCAGTCTCATCTCATCACGCAGCCACTGAATAGCAGCACCTGCCACGAAAATAGAACCTTCCAGAGCATAGTTAACTTTGCCGTCCAGGCCCCATGCAATGGTAGTTACCAGACCATTTTCGGAGAAAACGGGCGTTTCGCCTGTGTTCATCAGCAGGAAGCAGCCGGTACCGTATGTATTCTTGGCTTCACCGGGATTGAAGCAGGTCTGTCCGAACAGAGCAGCCTGCTGATCGCCTGCAGCACCGCCGATCGGGATTGCTCCGCCAAACCATGAAGGATCGGATTCACCGTAAACGCAGCTTGAAGGTTTTACTTCGGGAAGCATGCATTTCGGAATATTCAGTTCAGCCAGAATTTCATCGTCCCATTTCAGTTCCGTAATGTTGAACAGCATGGTACGGGATGCGTTGGTGTAATCAGTTACATGTACAGCGCCCTTGGTCAGTTTCCAGATCAGCCAGGTTTCAACGGTACCGAATAACAGCTCGCCTCTTTCCGCACGCTCTCTGACACCTTCCACATTGTCCAGGATCCATTTTAACTTGGTGCCTGAGAAATAAGCATCAATTACAAGACCTGTTTTCTTACGGAAGGTCTCTGTCAGGCCTTTGTCTTTCAGGCTGTCACAGTACTCGGAAGTTCTGCGGCACTGCCATACGATTGCGTGATAAACGGGTTCGCCTGTCTCCTTGTCCCATACGATGGTCGTTTCACGCTGATTTGTGATACCGATTGCAGCGATATCCTCTGCTGTTGCACCGATCTTTGACATAGCCTCCACAGCAACCCCCAGCTGTGTAGACCAGATTTCGTTGGCATCGTGTTCAACCCAGCCCGGTTTCGGGAAATACTGAGTAAACTCTTTCTGAGCTACACTGCACATCTCACCCTTTTCATTGAAAAGAATACAGCGATTGCTTGTTGTGCCCGCGTCCAGTGCCATTACATACTTTGCCATAAAAATATACCTCCTTATGAATATTGAAGTGAAAAGAAAATTGTTGCCGGCTTCCGTTCATCCCCCGAACGTCAGCCCGTTATGGCCCTTCTCTGAAGCCATATGTTGCTGCCGTTCCGGAACTACCGTGATAACACGGCACCATTCTAAACAACAGCATATAATAAACTGCAGGTAATTATTCGGCAGAACATAACCATATGCCCTTCAAAGCATTTCATCGTAAATTACGAATGTCTGCTGAATTCATTCAGAAACCCTGCAAATTCATTCTACATCTCCCATACGGACGGATTGGTGGTCGATACCGAGATAGCGCCCGCTCCAAGCGCCGCAACCACATCTTCCTTTTCGGAAATCAGGCCTCCCGCGATGACCGGAATCCTGACATTTTTCGTGATCTTCCGTATTACTTTCGGCATCAGGCCCGGCAGAACTTCTATTATATCCGGCCTTACCATGGCAATTTCCTTGTCGATGTTCTGATATGCCATGGAGTCCAGAAGAAATACTCTGAGAATCGTATGCAGTCCCAGTTCCTTCGCCCTCTTGATCAGCATCGGTTTCGTTGTAATAATTCCATCTGCCTCCGTATTATACCTGATAAAATTCACTGCAACTTCCTTGCTTGCCAATCCGTTTATCAGATCAATATGTACCAGCGCAATCTTATCTGCATCTTTGATTTTTTTAACGATTGCCCCTATATTACATATGCTTCCATACAGAATAAATATAACCTTTATATCTTCCAGTTTGCAGCATTCTTCCAGTCCCTCATCATTCTTCACTGCCGCAATCACCGGATTGGCTTCGATCATGTCATAAAATCGCTGATCCATCTTTCTTTCCCCCATAAAAAGAAACATGATTCTGCATATTCCAGAAAAAAAGAGCACAGCTATCCAGCAGCATTTCTGCTGTTTCTACTGTGCTCTCCCATCTCACTACGCATTCTTTATCTGAATTCAGTTTAGCATATTGTCGTATTTTGTGCAATATGTTTTTTGATTTTTGTATGTTTCAACAATACATCTCATCTGATACACATTTTTATTTGTATCAATCCTACAATTATTAATAAAAAAGTATTTTTATCGTACAATTTCATACAATTATCGGCTGTTTTTAAACAGGACTACCAGATCCTCTATACTTCTGGGACCCGTATATGTATCTCCGTCATTAACGATCATGAATGGTACGCGTTTGATCTGATATTTTTCCACCAGATCGGGATACAGATTGGCATCGATCATCTCTGCTTCAATCAGCGGGTTCAACATGGCAATCCGCTGACAGGCTGTTACCAGACCGGAGCAGTGATGGCATCCAAGCGATACGCAGATCTTCACATTGACCGGCCGTTTCAGCTTCTGTATTTTTTTCCTGGTTCCCTCGCTCAGTTCCTGACCGGGGCCGGCCAGGTTGTAAACTGCCAGAATAAAGGCATTGATTTCCTTCCCGCCGGGAATTCCGTGGAACGATACACCAGAAAACTCACCGTCCGCATACAGTCCCGTCACCGGCAAATACTGTGTATTCAGTCTCAGACTCCCGGCAAGGGCCTCCGCCGCCGGTTCTTCTGAAAGCTCTTTCACAGAATACAGCTCCAGATTCACGGGTGCTCCTGCCGGAATTTCGCAGAAACGCTTCAGAAATGATGCCATTTCCCTGGATTTATCCTGTTCCATATCCAGCACGGCTTTTATCGTCACCGGCTTCTGCAGTTTCTTTATAATCCCCTCGATATCCTGGCAAAGCTTGTCATTCAGCAACGGACATTCCGGAGAAATCTCTTTTAAATCGATCATAAACTCCTCCCACTTAAAGCAGTCCCACCAGATCAAGGCTGGGCATCAGAGTATCCTCGCCCGGTTTCCATTTGGCAGGGCATACCTGATCTCCGTGTTCTTCCACATACTGTGCCGCCTGCACCTTGCGAAGCAGTTCCTCCGCATTGCGGCCGATTCCCATGTCGTGAACCTCGTAAGCTCTGATCTTTCCCTCGGGATTCAGGATAAATGTTCCGCGAAGCGCCTGTCCTTCTTCCTCAACCAGCACCCCGAAGAAACGGGCAAGTTTTCCTGCCGGATCCGCCAGCATGGGATAGGAAATCCGGCGGATCGTCTCGGAAGCATCCGCCCATGCCTTGTGAACAAAATGCGTATCCTCCGACACCGAATAAATCTCGCATCCCGCTGCCTTGAAATCTTCATAAAAATCGGCCAGATCGCCCAGCTCCGTCGGGCATACAAACGTAAAATCCGCCGGATAGAAGAAAAAAACAGACCAGTGTCCCAGCACCGACTCCTTTGTCACCTCTTCAAACTCTCCTGCATGATAAGCCTGTACACAAAAATCCTCCAGTTCCGTACCAATTAAATGCATACTACACCCTCCTGTTCATGATAGAAATTGACCACAGTTGCCCGGAAGCACCCTGAAAAACACCACATATCAGCCCACCGCAGCTGCAAAAAAAGCACGACTGCCCCCGGGCATTGCTGCCCACTCTGCCAATCGTGCTCTCCCATCTCAGATTGCGTCCCCTCAGGGTTTTACTATACTAAAAACATACCATAACTTCCTCGCAGGTGCAACTGTTTTTTATCGCAATTCAGCCACAATTCTCCCTTTCCATGGCAGAAAGGCCGGGCAAAAACCAGTAAATAATTCTTGTTTTAAACCAAAAATTTAAACAAGACTATTTCTTCAGTATCCAATATGATTTCTGCTGATTTGGAGAATCAGCTGTTTCACCTGCAATCATGCTCTGAATAGTTACAAAAAAACAGCGCAGGAACCATGATGCAAGTCCTGTCAGCGGGCATTTTCAGCCCGCAGAAGGACTTCGTATCATGGTCCCTGCGCGTCCC
>JBJELO010000240.1:0-1781 GCA_051879195.1 Lachnospiraceae bacterium | reverse complement strand
CATAAAGTATAATATGTGCCATTTTGTTCGTCAAGCGAGAATTCTCCGTTTCAGTTCTTCCGCCTTTTCCTGCGGGAAATACGGTATGGGCTGCATGTTTTCACCGGCAGATGCCAGTATGTACAGATCCCCTTTCACAATCCGGCATTTTTTCGCCAGGAAATTCTGCGAAACTTCCGCATACTGAATCTTATCATAGGTCAGCATGGTAAATGTGCGCCCGAAATACCCGTCCTTATCCCATCTCCTGCTAAAGAAACCTCTGAGCAGCAACTCTATATGAATTATTTTATTAACATCACTTGTCTGAATGTATATTTTGTGATATAATAAATTCAATAACATTTGTATTTTTATCACATAATATCTGCATTTGAAATGATTCCGGAAAGGGGTAATGCGTTTATGAAGTTAAAAATTCCTGTAGGGATTTCTGATTTTGAGGAGATACGCCGCAATGGATATTACTATATTGATAAATCGGCACTGATCCGTGAACTTCTGACCACATCTGCTGCCAAAGTTACGCTGATTACACGCCCCAGGCGTTTCGGAAAGACACTGGGCATGAGTATGTTGTCCAGTTTCTTTGATATCCGTAAGGACAGCTGCACGCTGTTTGACGGACTGGAAATCTCAGAGGATGATACGCTCTGCAGAGACTGGATGAACCAGTGCCCTACGCTGTTTCTGTCATTCAAGGATGTAGACGGACTGAATTTTTCTTCCGCATGGGGAATGCTCAGGAATCGGATTGCTTTCCTCTGCAATCAGCACAGCTATCTGGCAGAAAGCAGCAGAGTAAATGAAAATGACCGCAAGGTTTTTCTGCAGCTGGCCGATCCCGTTGACGGAAACCCAACCGATGACATGCTGAAAACCAGCATTTCTCTGATTATGCATATGATGCAGGCTCATTACGGAAAACCTGTCATTTTGCTGCTTGACGAGTACGATGTGCCGCTGGCGAAAGCGAGCAGCAATGGATATTATACTCAGATGCTTGAAGCAATCCGTTCCATCATGAGCACGGCCCTGAAAGACAATTCTTCCCTCCGTTTTGCTGTGATAACGGGCTGCCTGAAGATTGCAAAAGAAAGTATTTTTACCGGCACCAACAACTTTGTATCGGATACCATTTCCGGCTCAAGACTGGACGAATATTTCGGTTTTACACAGTATGAGGTAGAAAAACTTCTGAAGGATACAGAACTGGAAAACCATGCCGATGACATCAGAAACTGGTATGACGGTTATCATTTTGGCGAGGTGGACGTATACTGTCCGTGGGATGTGCTGAATTATATCTACGATCTCCAGTTTGATCCCGCAGCCAGACCAGCCGGCTACTGGAAGAACACCAGCGATAATGCAATCATTCGTTCCTTTATTGATTCTGCCGGCAGCAGCATCACCATGAAGCTGGAATCTCTGCTGGCAGGAGGTACAGTAATCCAGAAAATCGAAGAGGAACTGACTTACGACTGCCTGTATGCCTCTGAAGATAATCTGTGGAGCATCCTGTATCTGACAGGATATCTGACACGGGTCAGAGAAAGCCAGCTGTCCATGCCTCTGCCGGACGGTACACTGTCTCTGATCATTCCCAATGCGGAAATCCGGGAACTTTTCAGAACAACCATCATCAGATGGTTTCAGGACAGCGCAAAAACCTGGGACAGGCATACTCTTTTTCACGGAGTATGGACAGGCGACAGTGAGGCAGTTACCCGCGAGATGAACAAACTGCTGCGCAGGACCATCAGCTACCATGATTACAG
>JBJELO010000239.1:5870-7913 GCA_051879195.1 Lachnospiraceae bacterium | reverse complement strand
AAAAGAGAACATTTCTCATCTATGGGAAATCCCGTTGACAATCAGCAATTTGCTGAAGTATACTCCGTGTTAGCAGATGCTAACTGAATGATCAGTTTCCTGCTTTTTATTTTGGCAGGAGGGTTAGTTCTATATAACCTGCATTGAAATAACGGGAAGGAGTAAATAAGCTTATGAAAAAGTTTAAAGAAATGAAAAAGTTCACATCGGCTTTTCTGGTGACCGCCATGGTGGTCGGGATGCTGCCTGCCGATGTGGCGCTGGCAGTTTCGGGAAGTCAGGTGGCCGCTGACGGGACCTATACGAAGACGGCTCATGTGGCAAGAACCGATGAAGATGATGAAAATGAAGATTTCTGGACAGAATACGATGTTAAAGTAAGTCTTGAAGTAAAAGATGGAGTATTTTCCAATATTACGGTAATACCGGAGAATGGATATCAGGCTTCCGAGAGCCAGACATATTTTGCAAAGGCTTATAACAAATCAAAGGGATTTCAGACGCTTCTGAAGGATAAAGAGGCGACGGAAGATACCGTAAACGGATGGGATGCCGTTTCCGGTGCAACACGGACTTCTGATGCAATCAAAACCGCGGCTCTCGATGCCATCCGTGAAGCAGAGGAAAAGACGGCAGAGCCTGAAAAAACAGAGCCGGTCTATGTGCTGATGAATATCCCCTATGCGGATTTCTACAAAGCAGATGTAAACAATGAAGAACCCGTGGACGCATTCTCGTCCGCTACGCTGAATAAAACCAGAACAGCCAGCCTTGCGGGCGGTTCCTATCATGTGAAAGCGGATGGCAGTGAGATTACAGGTATTACATTCCCTGTAAAGGTGGAAGGAATCGACTTGTCAACATATAAAGAGGTTACAGACAGCGATTCTGTAGAGATTACAGTAACAAACAGGGGACAGACCAGCACCACGACATACAGCGGCAAAGACGCCCTGTTTGAGAATGAAAGCTATGCTTATTACGTGCTGAGCGAAGTTCCTGCTTACTACAAAGAAGCATCGGCAAATGCAGATGGAACACTGAGCTTCGGCAGTGTTGTGGGAGAAATTCAGAAGCTTTCAGGCATTGAAACAGAGCTGATGACGGAAACCTCCTACGGTGATTATCAGCTGGATTTAAGCGGTCTTGATATGATCGATGCCTCTGCAGATCAGGTATACGCTGTCATTGTAAGCACAAGTGAAGGCAGCGATTACGGCATGCGCCATCTGGAAAATATCTGGAGAGTCAGCGAGCTGGCATGGTGCACCGGATTTACCAAAGACGTACACGGCTGCCCTACATCATCTGCGCACTATGTGAACATGATGGGCCAGCATATCAATAAAGTAACGTATTATACCAGCAAAGGAATCTATGAAATTCCTGTGGATAACCTTTATGTTCCCGTTAAATTTGAAGGTTCCGTAAAGGTTGAAAATGCAGACGTATCAGCAGGTTCCACAGCAGTAACTACAGATGGAATCCCTGCCGATTTCGAAGCGGAATATACCGTGGACGGATTGACGGAAGCGGCTGTAAATGACGGCATATTAACTTTCAGCAAAGACGCAGAAGAAGGTCAGTATACGATGAATGTGACCGACAGGAGCGGAAAATACGCGCCGATCAGCACCGCATTTATTCTGATGACCGATGAAATGCCTGCAGAATATAACGGGGATGATGAAGCGCCGGCCCTGAAAGCAGCAGAAGGAGCGTCAGACGAAGCATTCAATAAATATCTGAAGAATATTACTTCTGTAACTGTAAACGGAACATCCTATGCAGCAACCGGAAGAGGCGCGGTTGTTATTGTAAAAGAGGATGGAAGCATTGACACAGGCGTACAGGATGGCGCGGTTTTCGGAGAAAACGGTGCATATGAAATCACAGTTTCCTCAACGGGATACCATGATCTGACATTTACGTATACAAAAGAAGAAGCTGCAGAGCCTGAGAATCCGACAGAACCTGAGAATCCTGCGGAGCCTGAGAATCCGACAGAACCTGAGAATCCTGCGGAGCCTGAGAATCCGACAG
>JBJELO010000239.1:0-5770 GCA_051879195.1 Lachnospiraceae bacterium | reverse complement strand
GGTACAGGAATCGGAGCAGGAATCGGTACAGGAGCGGGTATTGGAAGTAATACAGGAACCGGATCCCAGAGCGGAACTGTTCAGAATACATCTCAGAGTGGAGCAACTGTTAAAACAGGTGACAGCAATGGCATGTATTTGTGGATGTCTCTGCTGCTTCTGAGCCTGTGCGGCGGCGGTTGTGTGCTTATTTTCAAACGTCGTAAAGAAGTATAATAATTTCGATATACCATCATACAACATTACAATATTTGTGGAAGCAGGTCACCTTTTCTGGGCGGCCTTGCTTTCATGTAAAGCGGTTTTGACGTAACTATTCAGCAGAGTATTCCGAATGTCTGCTGAATTTATCAGGAACAGTTCAGCCGGAAGGAGTAAAGAGTGAAAAAATTACTGATGTATATCATGCTGCTGATGCTTGTATTAGCCGGATGCGGCGCAAACGGGTCTTCCGGCAGTACAGAATCTGACAGGAATCCGTCCGCAGCAGAAGAATCGGAAGGTGCAGAAACTACTGAAGCCCAAAAAGAAATTTTTGCCATGGATACGTATATGACGCTGACAGGCTGCGGCCTGAGAAGTCAGGAAGCAGTGGATGCAGCTGCAGTGGAGATTGAGCGGCTGGATGAGATGCTTTCTGTTGGAAATGAAAACAGTGAGATTGCGCAGATTAACAGAAACGGCTGCGGGAAGATTTCCGAAGATACGGAAATCATGCTGGAAGAAGCGGTTTCACTGTATCAGACGACACAGGGAGCCTTTGATATTACCATTTATCCGCTCATGGAGGCGTGGGGATTTACGACACAGAATTATCAGGTTCCGGAAACGGAAGTTCTGGAAGAACTTCTGAAAGCGGTTGATGCCTCGGCTGTGCAGTATGATTCTCAGTCCAAAGAAGTGGTGCTGGAGAATGGTCAGGGAATTGATTTCGGAGGGATCGCCAAAGGTTATGCGTCCGGCCGCGTGATGCAGATTTTCGAAGAATATGGTCTTGTGTCTGGAATGGTTTCTCTGGGAGGCAATGTGCAGTGTTATTCTTCAAAAACCGACGGTACTCCCTGGCGGGTGGGAATCTCGAATCCCGGTGCCGGAGAGGATGGAGCGGATTTGCTGGGAATCGTTTCGGTAACGGATAAAGCGGTGATTACCTCCGGCGGGTATGAACGGTATTTTACAGATCCTGAGACTGGAAAAACCTATCACCATATCCTTGATCCTTCCACCGGCTATCCGGCAGACAGCGGCCTGATTTCCGTCACAATTGTCAGCGGAAACGGTATGCTGGCAGATGGTCTTTCAACGGCTGTTTTCATTATGGGACGGGAAAAGGCTGCGGATTACTGGCGTCAGTACGGAGATGAATTTGAAATGATTCTGATGGCGGATGATGGCACCGTATCTGTTACGGAAGGGCTGGAAGACAGCTTCACAACAGAATTTCCGCTTTCGGTTATTAAACGAGAAAAAGGATGAGGATAGTATATGAATAAAAATGTTTTTTCACGATTACTGCCTTTCGTGAATCTGATTCCTGCGGCGCTGGTCGTTGTTCTGATTGCATCGGCGCTGCCTGCAACGAAGCCTGTACTGCGGGAAATCCCGGAGCTCCTGACGATTGATGCGCAGGCTTCGGAAACGGAAGGTGAAAAAAGCAGGGATGAAGAAGAAAAGAATGAAAATGAGCAGGAAAGTGCTGTAAAAGGTAATTTTACAGATGGCGTTTATAAAGGTACCGGAACCGGTTATGGCGGTACGATTACCGTTGAGGTAACCGTTAAAGATAACAGTATTGTTTCAATCGAAATTCTGAGTGCACCGGGAGAGACGGCATCGTTTCTGAAACGTGCCGAAGCGGTGATTGATTCGATGATTGCGTCCCAGTCATGGGATGTGGATGTGGTATCGGGGGCGACTTATTCTTCGAAAGGAATCATGGCGGCGGTAAAAAATGCGCTGACCGGAGAAAAGACGGAAGCGGAGACGGCTCCTGTCTCGGAGACGAAACCACTGCAAAAAGAAGAATTTGAAGAACCTCAGGGATATGTGGACGGTACTTATTATGGTTCTGCTGCAGGCTTTGGCGGAACCATTCAGGTGAAAGTCCTGATTTCGGGCGGCACAATTGCAGATATCACAATTGTCAGCGCGCCCGGTGAGACACCTTCTTATCTTTCTTCGGCAAAAGTGGTAATCAGCCGGATTCTTGCTGCTCAGAGTCCCAATGTGGATACAATATCGGGAGCAACTTATTCTTCAACAGGTATTATCAATGCGGTGAAAAAAGCTTTGAGTCAGGCAGCCGGTTCAGGGACAGCAGATGACCTGACGGTAACGGAGCCTGCAGGAATGGCTGCGGGAAATACTCAGGGAAACAATGCGGGAAATGGGGCAGCAGGAGCGGTTTCCCAGAATAAACCGGCTGTTGCAGGTAAACCGACAGTTTCTGCCGATGGATACGTGGACGGAGTATACACCGGAACCGGAGAAGGATTTGGAGGAAATATCAAGGTTCAGGTAACCATAAAAGGAGGAAAAATCACTTCTGTTGATATTTTAAGTGCAGAAGATGAAACCCCTTCATTTCTGGAACAGGCCCGTGGAGTGATCAGCCGGATCCTTTCTGCTCAGAGCACGTCCGTAGATGTGGTTTCCGGGGCAACCTACAGCTCGGAAGGTATTATCCAGGCAGTGGAAAGTGCGTTAAGTAAAGCGCTGCCTGAGGAAAAAACTGAGCAGCCGGAAACGGAAAATCAGGAACAGCCCGGAACGGAAACAGAGAAGCCGGAAACAGAAAGCCCGGAACAATCAGGGGATGGAAATGCGGAGCAGCCCGGAACGAATAATACAGAGCAGCCGGAAACCGGTGAACAATTGCCTGTTTACATTGATGGTATTTATCAGGCAGCGGCCATCTGCTCAGATGATGATGTGTTTTTATATACAGTTCAGACAACAGTGACAATTTCAGAAGGAAGAATTACGGACATTGCGGTTCTGAAACTGGATGATCTGTCTGATTTTCCGGAGTCAAATGATTCTTATCTCGATTATGCCATAAACGGGCGTATGCGTAAAAATATCTGGTATGAAGGTGTGGTAAATCAGATTCTGACATCTCAGAGTACGGAAAACGTGGATGCTGTCAGCAGTGCGACTTATTCTTCCAATGCAATCACAGAAGCAGTACGGCAAAGTCTGATACCGGCACAGGAGGAAAGTATAGAAGAAGAGATACCGGTACAGGCGGAAAGTACAGAAGAAGAGATACCGGCACAGGCAGAAAGTACGGAAGAAGAAATACAGGAACCGGCATTGCCGGAAAACACGGCGGAAGAAACACAGGAGCCGGCTCCTCTGATTCCTGATACAGATCAGATATCCGGTCAGTTGTCGTTGTTCAGTGCTGCGGCAGATTTCATCAGTAAAAGGGGAATTTTATAAATGAAATATAAAAACTTTTTAATTCGTCTCCTGAGCCTGGTCATCGTTGCGGGAGCTCTTGCAGGCTACAATTCCATTGCTCTGGACCGTCAGCATGCGGTTCAGGAGAATGAAAATAAAATTGCGGAAGCAGAGGCGTATAACGAATCAATTACGGCTCTGGAAAATGCGGAAAAAGAGTCAGAACAGGGAGTGGAGGCTGTTAAAAAATACAGAGATGGTACCTGGGAAGGCACGGGAACCGGTTTCGGCGGCGAGATTCGTGCTGCTGTAACGGTGGAAAACGGAGAAATCACCGGGGTGGAGATTCTCTCGGCGGATTCGGAAGATTCTGCTTATTTTAACATGGCAAAAGTGCTTACCGACCGCATTGTTGAAGAACAGAGCACGGAAATCGATACGGTATCCGGTGCGACCTACAGTTCGAAAGGAATTCTCGAGGCGGCTCTGGATGCGCTGAACCAGGCGGAAAATGCACAAAGTGAAACATCGGATGCGCTGAATCAGGCAGAAAGTGAACAATATAAGACAGAAAATACTCAAATCAGGGCGGTGGCATCATGATCTCACCAAAGAATAAGAAAAACGTGCAGCTCACGCGGCAGCGGCATCTGAGGGCTGTGATACAATTGATCTTCTTTATATCCATGCCATCTGCTTTCGTGGCGGGTTTTTCCGGAGTAAAATACATATTCAACCGGATCGGAACAGGAAGCGTGCTGGAAATAAACAGTTTTCTGCTGGTTCTGATCGGTCTGGCAGCGTTTACAATTCTTTTCGGAAGATATTTCTGCGGTTATGTCTGCGCTTTCGGAACGCTGGGGGACTTTGTTTACTGGATTTCGGGGATGATACAGAAGAAATTGTTCAGAAAGAAGAAACAATTCTCTCTGTCAGTTTCCCTGCCGGAAAGCTGTTTTTCTGCTTTGCAGAAAGTGAAGTATCTGATTCTGGCGGCAATTGTGGTGTTTAGCACACTGGGAATATACGAGAAACTGACGGGTATCAGCCCCTGGGATGTGTTTTCCATGTTAACTGCCGGAAGATTTTATCTGAAAGGATATGCTGCCGGTACGGTGATTCTGCTGCTGATTGTGGTGGGAATGGCGCTGCAGGAACGGTTTTTCTGTCAGTTTCTGTGCCCCATGGGGGCTGTGTTTGCGCTGCTTCCGATCATTCCTCCTGCAGTTCTGAAACGTAATGAAGAGAAATGCAGAAAGGGATGCAGCCTTTGCCGGAAAAAGTGTCCGGTTCAGCTGAAGCTGGAAGCGGACAGTCTGCTCTCAGGTGAATGTATCCGCTGCGGCCGGTGTGCGTCCGCCTGCCCCGGTGAGAATATTCACAGCCTGGAAGGCCGTCTGACCGGCAGCGAAATCTGGCTGGTCATCGGAAAGGCAGTACTGTTTTTCTTCATGGGAACGGTTCTCGGACTGTGTCGGTTCCTGTAGACCGCAGCAGTGTATGAAATAAAAAATTCAGTTAAAAACATTCAGCGGATACCAACTGATTCGGTATCCGCTGAATGCTTTTATGCTTCCGGAAAATCCACGCATCCCTGAAGCCATATATCTCCTTTGAAACGTCTGCCTACGGCGGGTTCTCCCAGCAGATCCTTTTTATTGATGATCAGACTGAAACGTACGTCGTTGCACTCGATCAGGAAATGCCAGATGGCCTCCCCGGTGGATGTGTTGCTGATTTCTTCCATTTCGAGGATGTCCCCCAGAATGGAATACTGGTCGCATTCCATGCCGGTGGGCATGAAACAGGTGTCCACGATGGAATACAGATCTTCATGCTGAATGCGCATGGCGGCCTGATTGTACTGATCAATATCGTACATGGTCAGGGATTCCATGGCAGATTCATCGCCTTTACGGGCGGATTCGATGAGATTTACGCGTTTTTTTGACATCACCAGAGACTGCCTGCGCTCGCTGGCTGTCTTCCGGATGGGAAGCAGGATGCGGCCGCTGTTCGACATGGCGTTCAGACGGATGGGCAGTTTCCTGTTCAGAGGAATATGATCGTTGACGCAGTCCAGATAACCATTGGTATTCTGAAGATAGAAAATCAGGGAAATTCCGAACCGGTATTCCTCACACATGACAGAAAACGCATATCTGTCCGAATGGCGGGATATGCTGCAGGGCGCGTTGGATGAGACCACGCTGCTGTTAAAATACGGGTAATAGTATTCAATCTGAAAACGGTCGGTGTCGTCATATTCACCGAAGATGCCGATTCCCATGTCCGGACCGAAATTTTTCTCCATGGTGATAAATGTTGAATCCAGCAGGTCAGATACTTCAATATTGTCAGGTTT
>JBJELO010000238.1:0-1783 GCA_051879195.1 Lachnospiraceae bacterium | reverse complement strand
CAAATCCGGCAAATCTCACAAAAGTGTTTTTTTCGGTGAAAATGTCTGTTTTTTTAATAGACATTTTCGCTTTTTTGTGAGAAAATTAGGAATGGAAAAGCGAAACGGAAGGTTTCGCTGATAAAATCCAAATTAGTGATTTTGATTATGCTGGCAGCAACGGCCGACCCCCATGGCAGCTTTTGCAGCAGTACATATTCGAAAGGAGTAAAACCAATGATTTATTCACATGAAGTTGAAAAAATGTGTCCGGTAGGACAGGGCGTTAAGCATGGCGCAGCACCGATTCCCGTTGAAGGCAAATGGGTTAAGGCAAAGGAAGTTACCGATATTTCAGCATTAACACATGGTATTGGCTGGTGTGCACCTCAGCAGGGCGCATGCAAACTGACCCTCAACGTTAAAGAAGGTATCATCCAGGAAGCACTGGTAGAAACCATCGGATGTTCCGGTATGACTCATTCAGCAGCTATGGCTTCCGAAATCCTTCCCGGTCTGACCATTCTGGAAGCACTGAATACTGACCTGGTATGTGATGCGATCAACACCGCTATGAGAGAACTGTTCCTGCAGATCGTTTACGGCCGCAGCCAGAGTGCATTCTCAGAAGATGGTCTGCCCGTTGGTGCAGGTCTGGAAGATCTGGGTAAAGGTCTCCGTTCTCAGGTTGGTACCATGTACGGTACATTAAAGAAAGGTCCCCGTTATCTGGAGATGGCAGAAGGCTATGTAACAGGTATCGCCCTGGACGAGGAAGATTTAATCATTGGCTATCAGTTCGTTAACCTTGGTAAGATGACAGACTTCATCAAGAAGGGTGATGACCCCGCAACTGCTTATGAAAAGTCAAAAGGTCAGTATGG
Source organism: Lachnospiraceae bacterium (assembly GCA_051879195.1). Taxonomy (GTDB): domain Bacteria; phylum Bacillota; class Clostridia; order Lachnospirales; family Lachnospiraceae; genus TWA4. The sequence goes on along the minus strand of JBJELO010000238.1, from coordinate 920 downwards.
CCGTGTTGCAGACGCAGTTAAGATTATCGATCCCAGAACTGATGAAGTAATTAAATAATACGGAGGTAACTGAAAGATGGCTTTATTTGAATCATATGAAAGAAGAATTGACAAGATCAATGCTGTATTAAACAGCTATGGTATTGCTTCCATCGAAGAAGCTGAAAAAATCACAAAAGATGCTGGTCTGGATGTTTATAATCAGATCAAAGGCATTCAGCCTATCTGCTTCGAGAACGCATGCTGGGCATACATTGTAGGCGCAGCAATCGCAATCAAGAAAAACTGCAGAAAAGCTTCCGAAGCTGCAGCAGCAATCGGTGAAGGTCTTCAGGCTTTCTGTATCCCCGGTTCTGTAGCTGATACCCGTAAAGTAGGTCTTGGCCATGGTAACCTTGGCAAGATGCTTCTGGAAGAAGAAACCGAATGTTTCGCATTCCTGGCCGGCCACGAATCTTTCGCAGCAGCTGAAGGCGCAATCGGTATCGCTGAAAAAGCGAACAAGGTTCGTAAGAAACCCCTGCGTGTTATCCTGAACGGTCTGGGCAAAGATGCAGCACAGATCATCTCCAGAATCAACGGCTTTACATATGTAGAAACAGAATACGATCCCTATACCAATACAGTTAAGGAAGTATTCCGTAAATCCTATTCTGAAGGACTTCGTGCAAAGGTTAACTGCTACGGTGCCAACGACGTATGTGAAGGTGTTGCAATCATGCACAAGGAAGGCGTAGACGTTTCCATCACCGGTAACTCCACCAACCCCACAAGATTCCAGCATCCCGTAGCCGGTACATACAAGAAAGAATGTATCGAACAGGGCAAGAAATACTTCTCAGTAGCGTCCGGCGGCGGTACAGGACGTACACTGCATCCCGATAACATGGCAGCAGGTCCTGCTTCCTACGGTATGACAG
>JBJELO010000237.1:0-1796 GCA_051879195.1 Lachnospiraceae bacterium | reverse complement strand
ACCCGCGGATCATCCAGTCCGCAGGCGTTGTCAGGGAAAAACTGACGGCACGCCTCCACAAAAACCCGGTCCGGCTCCACCACATCGATTCGTTCGATTTCATGATACCAGGCCAGTTCTCTTGCCACCCCGCCGTCGCCGCCGCCGATGACCAGCACATTCTTCGCGTGGGGATGGACCGCCATTGGTACATGGACAATCATCTCGTCATATATAAATTCATCTTTTTCCGAAAAAACAATGCTTCCGTCCGAACTGAGAAAACGTCCGAATTCCGTTGAATCGAACACATCGATCCGCTGAAAATCGGTTGTCTCCCCAAAAAGCTGTTTTTCCACCTTTACTGATACTTTTACCTTATCTGTATGGTAATCTGAAAACCAAAGCTCCACGGTTTTTCTCATCCTTTCCCTTAAAACTCAGTTTCCCGGACTTTTACTTTTCTGCTCAAACCCGGTTTTATTTCCACACCTGACGCTCATCGGAAAGAACATTCAGATATTCCACCTGCGGATCCTCCGTTCCCTGCATGGAACAGCCCTTTTCCTTTGCGTAGATGATATATTCGATAATTTCCTCCGTGATCATCTCTCCCGGCGCCAGTATGGGAATCCCCGGGGGATAACACATGACGAATTCGCTGCAGATCCTTCCGGCAGACTCCCTGATGGGCACACACTTTTTCTCAGCGTAAAATGCAGCCTGAGGCGATACCAGAACCTTGGGATTGATGTACTCCGTGTTGAGCATCTGTGTCGGATCCTGAGAATAAAGTCGTTTTATATCGGCAAGTGCACCCACCAGCCGCTCAATATCCTGGATTCGGTCGCCGATGGATATATACGCCAGTATATTGGCGATATCCCCCAGTTCAATCTGGATATCATATTCATCCCTCAGCAGATCATAAACTTCAATCCCTGCCAGACCGATGTCACGGGTATAGACAGAAAGCTTGGTTACATCAAAATCATAGATGCTGCCGCCGTTGATCAGATCCTTGCCGTAGGCATAGTATCCGCCGATCTGATTGATCTCCGCTCTGGCATATTCTGCCATACGGCTTACCTTTGCAAATGACTCTTTCCCGCGAAGTGCCAGGTTCCTCCTTGAAATATCAAGACTGGAAATCAGCAGATAGGAGGCGCTGGTGGTCTGGGTCAGGTTGATGATCTGGCTCACATACTCCCAGTTGACCCGCTTTCCCGTCAGAAGCAGAGAGCTCTGAGTCAGACTGCCGCCGGACTTGTGCATGGAAACCGATGCCATATCCGCACCGGCATCCATGGCGCAGACCGGCAGATTTTCTCCGAAATACAGATGGGTTCCGTGGGCTTCATCCACCAGCACCAGCATATTATGCTCATGGGCCAGCTTTACAATGGAACGCAGATCGGAACAGATCCCGTAATAAGTGGGATTGTTGACCAGCACTGCCACTGCGCCCGGATTGTCCAGAATGGCCCGTTCCACCTCGGAAACCTTCATACCAAGCGAAATACCCAGTTTTTTATCCACCTCAGGATTGACATAAACCGGTGTGGCACCGCACAGAACCAGCGCGTTGATTACGCTTTTATGCACATTCCTCGGCAAAATGATCCTGTCCCCGGCCCGGCAGACCGACAGAACCATACTCTGAACGGAAGATGTGGTTCCGCCCACCATAAAAAATGCATGATCTGCCCGGAAAGCCTCCGCTGCCAGTTCCTCCGCTTCCCGGATCACGGAAACGGGATGGCACAGATTATCCAGCGGTTTCATGGAATTCACATCAAGACTGACGCATTTTTCCC
>JBJELO010000236.1:0-1810 GCA_051879195.1 Lachnospiraceae bacterium | reverse complement strand
ATCTTCTGGAAACCGGATGGCAGCACATGCATCAGGTAACGCCGGATGAATTCTGTATGTTCCAGAGTGATCTGGCGTTTGGGTTCACCGGGCTTTTTCCCTCTGGCAGAAAAAGTGACCGTATCATCGGAAACAGAAAGGATCCGACTATTGGAAATGGCAATCTTGTGGGTATAACGTCCAAGATATTCAATGGCATTGCCAAAGCCGTTAAAGGTTTCCTTGATGTAGGGGCACCAGTCCATTTCATAAAGTCTGTTTTTCCATTCTTTCCAGTGATAGGAATTACGCAGTTTTTCACAGGAAGAAGAAAATGTAAGTGAGCCGCTTTCGTAAAGTGAGGAAAGATGTGCCATGTATTTCCCTTTAAATTTGTCCCTCAGCACTTCTGTGCGGATAAAAAAGCTTTTGGAAGATCTTCGGATTTTCCCGTCTTTGGTAAGTCCGCCACCGGAAACGATACAGTGCATATGCACATGGTAATCCAGATCTTGATTCCATGTGTGAAGAACCTGGATGATACCGGGTGTTGCCCCGAGCCACTTCTTATCGGCAGATAATTCCAGAAGTGTTTCAGCGCAACATCTGTGCAGTAACCCATACAGCAGTTTTTGATTGCAGTAAATGAGAGGGTTTAACTGATGGGGAAGCGTAAACACGACATGAAAGTAAGGGGTATCAATGACCTCAGCTCTTCGTTTATCTACCCAGATTTCTTTGAGGACTGCCTGACAGTTCGGGCAGTTACGGTTGCGGCAGGAGTTGTTATGTATTTCCACGTGCCCGCAGTCTGTACACTGGCTTAAGTTTACACCAAGTCTGCCGGATTTGCAGTTTAAGATGGCATGTGCAGCTTTCTGCTGTACATCCGACTGATAGTGGCTGCTGTCAGAAAAGTTATCATAAGATTTCTTAAATATCTGCCGGATCTTGTAACTACTCATGGTAAACACCTGCCATATAGTCAAGGGGACTGACAGCCCGTCGGATGGAATTGCCTGAAAGATGGACGTAGATTGTGGTGGACTGCAGGGATTTATGCCCCATAAGAGCTTTTATGGTAAGCAGATCTGTTCCGTTTTCATACAGATGTGTACCAAAAGCATGGCGGAAGGAATGGCAGGTAAGCCTGCGTTCCCATCCCAGCCTGTCCTCATGGGCGTGAATGTTCCTTGAGAGAAAGAAGGTATCAATAGGTCTGTCCTGACCGCGCTGCTTCGGGAAGAGATATCCCATAGGACGGTCACATTCAAACCAATACAGTGTCAGAAGGTCAAGAGCCGCTTTTGAAAGAATGGCAAATCGGTCATTTCTGCTTTTCGTGTGTGTGATGTGGAGCCGCATATTTTTTCGGTCGACGTCTTCATAGCGGAGCCGGCAGACTTCTCCGATACGAAGACCGGAAGAATACATGAGGGTGACCATAGTCTTAGGCTTAAGATCAGGCATGGAAGAAATAAATTTCCAGGTTTGTTCTTTTGAAGGAACGTAAGGAAGGTATGCATCAAACCTGCGCATAGGAAGCTGTGTATCATCCCAAGGTTTATGAAGAACATAAAGAGTAAAAAAACGAAGCTGTGAAATGGCGCAGTTGACCGTACGGTCAGAAAGACCTCTGGATTTCTGAAGCCAACGGATGTAATCACGAAGTTCATCCCATGAAACCTCTTCAGGTGCTTTATGGAGAATATTTGTAAGGTAATCCAGATAAGCCCGGATGTAAGTGCAGTAATTTTTAAGAGTATGGTCGGTAAGACCACGAAGGGAAATCATTTCCCTGAAAGAATCTAAATATTTGTCCATCGTAAAA
>JBJELO010000235.1:0-1821 GCA_051879195.1 Lachnospiraceae bacterium | reverse complement strand
AATGCTATCAGTCCACCCAGAATCTGAGCCGCATGGTTAAAGCACTGGAAGACGAACTCGATACTGCACTTCTGGTGCGTTCTCCCACCGGCGTGGAACTGACGGAAAGCGGAGAATGCCTCCTGCGTCATGCGCAGATGCGTATTCATGAACATGAGAATCTCCTGAAGGAGCTCCAGCTGATTAAGGAAAAACAGCAGCGCCAGGTTCATCTGCTTTCTTCCTATGGCATACTGCGTCTTGTACACCCGGAGGCCATTCTGGAGTTTAAAAAGGAACATCCCGATATTTCTCTTATCTATCAGGAATTTCCCGATCTGGATGTGGAGGAACGTTTCGATGAGAAGATCGGCAATGTGGCATTCGTGGTGGGCCCCATCGATTCTGCAAAATACAATATTATCGATATGGCTTCCTTCCCTCTGAGCGTAATCGTCAATGAAAAACATCCGCTGGCCGGAAGAGAAACCGTTTCCGTCCGTGTTCTGGAAGGGGAGCCCCTGTATCTGGAAAGTGAACGTTTCAAGATTCATCATATTCTGAAAGACGCATGCAAAAAGGCCGGATTCCTGCCTGACATCGTTTTTCAGACCAGTGGATTCAGCCTCTGCAAAAGTGTGGTATCGCGCGGAAACGGCGTTTCCGTCATTGTGGATCATATTTATCAGGAAATGGAATCCGGGAATATTGTAAAAATCCCGCTGGAGGAAAATCTGCGGTGGAATGTCTGCATGATTACAAGAAAAGACGATCCCCTGCCTCCTGCCATTATGGAATTTGAGAAATTTGTATTGCAGCAGCTTAGACTGCACAGGGAATGATATCTCTGCACTGCCGCAGCAGCCGGACAGATATCTGAATCAATAGTTAACTAATAGCTGACCGGCTGCTGTTTTATCTGGAATTATTGCTGCCCTTTCCACAGTTTCAGCAGAATTTCCCTGTTGTTATCTTCCGGATGATCCAGTACATGCTCCAGAAGCCGGTTCAGGACCTGTCCCAGCTCTCTGCCCGGCTTCATTCCTGCTTCAATCAGATCTTTTCCGGTTACAGCCAGCATTTTTAATGATGTGCATTCTTTCCGCTCTGTAATTCCCCGGTAAACCTCTTCGATTTTTCCAAGCTGTTCCATCACCTGACTGCATACATTCTCCGGTTTTGCGGCTGCATCCGCCCGCTGCAGAACCAGCAGATCATCAAACAGATCATCACCGATTTTATTGACTGCCCGGCGTACGGATTTTTCCTGTGCTTCCATCCTGTAATCGTGGTAAAGCACCAGACGGCAGGTCCGGTCAGCAGTATGGTTGTCGTATTTCAGACGGCGCAGGATTTTTCTGGCGATCTTCTCACTTTTTTCGGGATGGCCGTAAAAATGATCCCGTCCGTTTTTATCCGTTGTTTTAACTTCCATCTTTCCCAGATCATGAAGAACTGCTGCCAGACGAAGCGGCAGAACAGCCGGCGTGTGTTCAATTACATGATACGTATGCTCGCCCACCGAATAGCAATGCCAGGGACTGTTCTGATCGCAGTGCATGGCTGCATCGAATTCCGGCAGTATGACCGCGGTAATTCCCGTTTCATACAGACGGCGGAAGCATTCAGGATGAGGAGAAAGAAGCAGCCTGGACAGTTCCACCTGTATGCGTTCCGCGCTGATCTTCTTCAGATTGGGAGCCAGTTTTTTTATGGCACGGTACGTTTCCTCCTCGATGACAAATCCGAGCTGAGCCGCAAAACGCACGGCCCTCATGATTCGCAGAGCATCCTCATTGAAACGGTCTTCTGCGCTTCCCACACAGCGGACGATACCTTTTT
>JBJELO010000234.1:79151-89061 GCA_051879195.1 Lachnospiraceae bacterium | reverse complement strand
AACGCTGCATTCATACCAGCGCGGATTTTGATTATGCTGACAATCTGAAATTTTCGGAAAATGCGGTGAAAAAAGCCATGGATGCCATCAAAAAGGGTGCGGTGATCGTAACCGATACCCAGATGGCAAAATCGGGCATCAACAAACGGGCTCTGGCCCGTTACGGCGGCGAAGTCATGTGCTTCATGTCCGATGAGGATGTGGCAGCGCAGGCGAAGGCAAACGGCACCACCCGGGCAACCGCCTGCATTGACAAGGCAGCAGCACTGGATAAACCGGTTATTTTTGCAATCGGCAATGCCCCTACAGCACTGGTCCGTATCTACGAACTGATCGAAGACGGTAAACTGAACCCCGAACTGATCATCGGCGTACCGGTGGGGTTTGTCAACGTGGTACAGTCCAAGGAACTGATTATGTCCCTGAAAGATGTACCCTACATTGTAGCAGCAGGCAGAAAAGGCGGCAGCAATATTGCGGCATGCATCATTAATGCGCTGCTGTATAAGATCGATGACAGAAGAGACTGAGCACTGATAAAAGGGTAACAGTTCAGACTTCGCCTGAGAAATGAAGATGGTTCAAATCACATTTTCCCGGCAGAAGTCTGAACTGTTGCCTTTTTGGGGTTTTATGAATAAATCTGATATTTTCGGGCATAAACTCTGGTAAAAGCAGGAAAACGCAGGAGAAAGCTGTAAGTTCAGTCCTCTTTTTTCGTTCCATAAATGTAACTGTTCAGGACGTGTTTCAGGTCGATACCGGATGAACAGTTTGATAGAGCGTGACTGTTAAAGGCCGTTATCCGGAGAGGAGAGATATTATATGAGCAACAGGGAAAAAATGAAACTGAACGGAAAAGTTGTTTCCGTTGAAAAGCTTCACGAACTGGCTTCTGATAATAATATAGAAGAAATCAACCTGGGCGACAGCATCAGCGGATCGAAAATCAGGGGCTGCAAAGAAAAAGAGCGGGAATTCGACCAGTGGGAACTGGCGTATCGGGACGGGAAAAGAATCCTGGTTTATGTATGAAGACATACTCTCTTAATGAAATAAACACAATTTCATCACAAAAGGCTGGTAATATATAGTCATGAAGAGGAACAAAGGCAGAGCCGGAGGGAGTTCTTCATATGAACATGCGTATTTATTTCACTTAGGAGGCAATAACATGAGCGAAAATAATGGATATACAGATTATAATGATTACACAGACAATAACAGTTATTCAAACAGCGGGTCTTCGGGCAGCAGTTATCCCGACAGTGTGAGTCCCGGAAATGACAGCAGCTATACCGGCAGCGGAAGTTATTCCGGCAGTTACAGCCAGGCAGATGGCAGTTATACATCCGGCGGCAGTTCATCTGCCGGTAATGGAAACAGCTACAGCTATGGCAGTTACTATAACGCTTCTTCTTCGGGAACATACGGCAGTGCAGGAAACGGCACTGGTGCCGGCGGCAGCGGCGGTAATGGCGGAGACGGTGGTAATGGCGGCAGAGGTTCAGGCAGGACACCGGAGCATAAAGCACCGAAGAAAAAAGGTGGTCTGCTTCGCAAAACAGCTGCGATTGTACTGTCAGCAGTACTTTTCGGCGGGGTAGCCGGTTCTGCCATGGTCGGCGTACAGTATGCGGCAAAAAAGGCCGGTGTTGTGGCTGATTCCGAGACAAAGGGAGCTTCCATCAAGATTGCGGAAACCTCCGGTACATCGACTTCATCAGGAAGCAGCAGTTCTTCAAACGGAGCGACTCTGGGAGATGTTTCCGATATTGTTGAGAAGGTAATTCCTTCCGTTGTGGCAATTACGAATTCTCAGATTTATGAGAATTACAGAAACGGAGGATGGCCGTTCTGGTTTGGTTACGGTTACGGTTCAGATTCGGACAGCAGCTCAGAGCAGCAGGAGATTGAGGCAGGAAGTGGTTCCGGTATCATCATCGGACAGAATGATACGGAACTTCTGATCGTTACCAATTATCACGTAATCGAGGATGCTGATTCGCTGACGATTACATTCAACGACGAAGCAACTGCGAAGGCTTCTGTAAAGGGAACCGATTCTGACAATGATCTGGCTGTTGTTGCTGTTTCTCTGTCAGATCTGGAAGAGGAAACCAAAAATGCCATCGCCATTGCAACGATGGATACAGCTGATGACTGCAAGGTTGGTCAGGGCGTCATTGCCATCGGCAATGCTCTGGGATACGGTCAGTCCATTACCGTGGGTTATATCAGCGCATTGAACCGTGAGGTTCAGACATCGGAGGGAATCACGAAAAATCTTCTTCAGACAGATGCAGCAATCAACCCCGGCAACAGCGGCGGTGCTCTGGTAAACAGCAGAGGTGAGATCATCGGTATCAATTCCGCCAAGTACAGTGACACAGATGTAGAAGGCATGGGCTTTGCCATTCCCATTTCGGCAGTATATGATATTATCGATGATCTGATGAAGCAGACGACCAAGGTGGAAGTTAACGAAAATCAGAGAGGATATCTGGGAATTACCTGTAAGACGGTAGATTCCACTTCCGCGCAGGCGTATGATATGCCTCAGGGTGTTTACGTCTACTCGATTCTGGACGGCGGAGCAGCATCCAAATCCGAACTTCAGGTGAGAGATATTATCACAAAGATTAACGGAACAAAAGTAACCACCCAGGAAGATCTGACGGAGGAACTGAAATATTATTCCATTGGCGATACTGTTAAATTAACCGTATCCCGTGCAAACGGTACGGAGTATGAGTCCATGGAAATCGAAGTAACTCTGGCAAAACAGGTAAAACAGTAAGAAAAATCTTGTCTGATAGCTTCGAATCCGTTATAATACGAATATGTGCAGCTCCCGGTGAGAGTTTTCACCGGGAGTCTCTTTTTGCATAATAAAGCTACTGTTCAGAGCCGGATAGATTTACAGAAAAGTGCCTGGTTCTGAACAGAAAAGAAATAAATGGAGTTGATAAAATGGATAACGAACATAAAGATGATATACTGGAAGAGAGCAGTAACAGGAATTCCGACAACCTTCACAATGACGGCTATGAGGAATTCTGCATTATGTGCAGACGGCCGGAGAGTCAGACAGGAAAGCTGATTCATCTTCCCGGCAATATCTGCGTGTGTTCCCGGTGCATGCAGAACGCATTTGATTCATTTCAGAACAGCGGTCTGCAGTATTCTGACCTGATGAATATGACCTCAATGATGCCGCCCTTTGATCTGGGCAGCCATGAGCAGACGGGGAATAAAGGCCAGTCTGCAGACAGTGGTTCAGACCACGATGATGGGAAAGACGGCGGTGACAAAAAAGACGGGAAAGAGAAAAAGAGCAGGGGTCCCAATATCAGCATGATGTTCATGAATCCCATGCAGGAACAGAGCCGTTATCAGGTGAAGAAAAAGAGTGAGGAGGAGAAAGCCAGGGAGCGGGCGGAATTTGATATCCGTACGATTCCGGCGCCTCACCAGATCAAACAGCAGCTGGATGAATATGTGGTTGGACAGGAGAAAGCCAAAAAGGCCATTTCCGTTGCGGTTTACAATCATTACAAGAGAGTATTTGCCGATAATTCCGACGGAGTGGAGATTGAAAAGTCGAATCTTCTGATGCTTGGTCCTACCGGAAGCGGTAAGACGTATCTGGTGAAGACACTGGCACGCCTGCTTGATGTACCTCTGGCCATTGCCGATGCTACGTCGCTGACGGAAGCCGGCTATATCGGCGACGATATTGAAAGTGTTATTTCCAAGCTTCTGGCAGCAGCGGACAACGATGTGGACAAGGCGGAGCATGGCATTGTATTTATCGATGAGATTGATAAGATTGCCAAAAAGAAGAATATGAACAGCCGTGATGTGAGCGGAGAATCGGTGCAGCAGGAGCTTCTGAAGATGCTGGAGGGCAGCAAGGTGGAGGTTCCCATCGGCGGCAGCAGCAAGAATATGATGGTTCCCACCACCACAGTGGATACGGACAACATTCTTTTTATCTGCGGAGGTGCTTTCCCTGAGCTGGAGCGTATCATCAAAGAACGTCTGACGAAGAACAATTCCATTGGTTTTGGTGCGGAGCTGTATGATGCTGATTCAAAAACAGAGGGAGAAATTCTTTCCAAAGTGACGATTGATGATCTTCGCACCTTCGGCATGATTCCGGAATTTCTGGGAAGACTTCCCGTCATTGTTACGCTGGATTCTTTATCCGAGGATTTCCTGGTACGGATTCTGACGGAGCCGAAGAACGCCATCATCAAGCAGTATCAGAAGCTGTTTGCCATGGATGAAGTGAAGCTGATATTTGAAGAGGATGCGCTGCGGGTTATCGCCCGGCGGGCGCTGGAGAAGAAGACGGGTGCCAGAGCACTGCGTGCTGTTCTGGAAGAGTTCATGCAGGATCTTATGTATGAGATTCCCAAAGATCCGGGTATCGGCCAGGTAACCATAACCGCTGATTATCTGGAGAATAAAGGCGGACCGGTGATTGCACTGAGAGGTGTGTGATCGACTGCCATGCAGCAATAAAGGTTCCGGATGAATCTGATGCTGTAATGCAAACGGATTTCTCTGCATTTCATATAATAGAAAAAGACCAATCGGAGCAGATTATGGCATTTTCCAGAGAATGCAGAGAACAGATTCTTTCAGAAGAATATATGGATATTATTACCGGAGAGTACTGGTCACCGGGGTTTACCGATGACAGTATCTCCGGTTTTTGTTCTCAAACGGCAGATAAAGACCTGCGGATTGTGTATCTGAATCGGTCTTCTGTGCCTGAGATATCATCCAATCAGTTTTTTTATCAGAATATTCCGTCACTTTATATTCCACTTTCCACATCAGCCCTGAGCGAAGCGGGAATCCTGCGGGCAGCCGATCAGCCCACGCTGGGACTGCAGGGGCAGGGGGTAATTCTGGCTTTTGCCGACACGGGAATCGATTATACCCATCCGGCTTTTCGTGACAGCAGCGGGAAAACAAGGATTACAGCAATCTGGGATCAGACCGTTCAGACGGGTACACCGCCGGAAGGATTTGATTACGGAACGGAATTTGGCAGAGAAGAGATCGACCGGGCGCTGGAATCGGATAATCCGCTGGACCGGGTGCCGTCATCGGATGAGAACGGTCACGGAACCTATGTGGCTGGCGTGGCGGCGGGAAGCCGGTTGGTTTCCGAAGGGACTGCGTATCAGGGAGCAGCGCCGCTGTCGGAAATCGCAGTGGTGAAACTGAAGCCTGCCAAACGGTATCTGAAGGAATTTTACCGGGTGCCGGAGGCAGCACAGGTTTTTCAGGAAAATGATATCATACTTGCCATGCGTTTCTTCATGAATCTTCAGAAAAGGCTGAACCGTCCCATGGTGGTCTGTTTTACTCTGGGAAGCAATATGGGAGGACACGACGGCGGTTCCCCTCTGGGACTGATTCTGGAACGGATTTCCAGAGAGTATAAAATGGCTTTGGTGGCTGCTGCGGGAAATGAAGCGGTCCGGGCACATCATTATTACGGAACAGCCAGTTATCAGGATATTCCCGATACGGTGGAACTGCAGGTGGCGGCTCAGGAAGAAGGATTTACGCTGGAGATCTGGCCGGATCTGTCGGAACTGGTGACCGTTTCGGTTATCTCTCCATCGGGGCAGAAGACGGAACGGTTTGTTCGCAGGCCGGGAACCGGAAGCCGGGTTCTGTTTGTGCTGGAAGGGACGACGCTGGATGTGAATTTCTGGTACGATGCATCAGGAAAAAGCAGCCAGATCGTAACTGTGAAATTTACACGGCCGGCGCAGGGGCTCTGGAAGATTCAGGTGTACGATCTTCTTCGTTACGGAGGCGGATTTCATATGTGGCTTCCGGCGGAAGGACTCATCCGGCCGGAGACCATTTTTCTGAAACCGGATGTGGATGTTACGCTGACGGACCCGTCGGCGGGGGAGCATCTGATTACAGTGGGAGCTTACAATCATGTTACCGACAGCATTTACCTGCAGTCGGGCAGGGGAAAGACGCGGACGGGAGAGCAGCAGCCTACCATTGCGGCGCCGGGTGTTGCCATCGACGGACCGGCGCTGCGGAGCATTTCGGGCTATGAGAAACGGACGGGAACCAGCGGAGCGGCAGCCATCACAGCCGGAGCTGCGGCTTCCATTCTGACCTGGGGCATTGTGGACGGCAATCTGCCGGTGATGACCGGAACTACGGTAAAATTTTTCCTGATCATCGGAGCGGTGCGCCAGAATGTGCGTGTTTATCCCAACAACGAGTGGGGATACGGCAAACTGGATCTGTACCGTATTTTTGAAGTGCTTGCAGGTCTTTCGTGAGTTTACAGCTTTGCGGAAGCGGCAGTCATCATGATCACGGAAAGAAAGATGGCAAAATCGGCCAGATTGTAAACGATATGGCTGAACCGGGCGGGGCGGCAAAAGGATATGTAATCGGTTACAAAGCCGCAGGTCAGGTGATCGTACACATTGCTGGCGGCACCGCCGCACATGAGACCGAAAGCCAGCCCAAGCAGGATGGAGCTTTCCTTTCTGCAGGTGAAAAAAGCAAAAACAGACAGAACAGCAAGAACACAGCTGGTGAGAACCGATACGAAACGGGGGTGGTTCTGCAGCAGATTCATGAACATACCCCTGTTCCGGGAATAGCGCAGAATCACATGCCTGCCGAGAGGACGGGGCAGATTCCGGTCCTGTCTGATTTTATGCTTGATGTGCTGATCGGGAATGAAAACGGTCAGCGCGGAGAGAAAAAGTGTGAACATATCGAAAACCTCCAATTCAGATCTGCTTTTATCATATCACAGGAAAAGTATGGATAAAAGAACCAAAAAGAGGAAAAAAAGCGCTTTTTTTGGCATGTGCCGGTACAAAATCAAAAAACCATGCCTAAATGAGTTGATAATTTGTTTCATCCGTACTATAATCGCTAACGGAAATTCTTAGATAGAAATAAAAGTAACCGATTGGAACAGGCGGAGATCCGTCTGATGGAGAAAAGGTCCGGGGAGGGGCCGCAGTTTATGAAGACAAGTAGAGAAGATGTAAGAAATGTTGCAATTATCGCCCATGTAGACCATGGTAAGACGACTCTGGTAGACCAGCTGCTGCGTCAGAGCGGTGTATTCCGCGAAAACCAGGAGGTGGCAGAACGGGTTATGGATTCCAATGATCTGGAAAGAGAAAGAGGAATTACCATTTTATCGAAAAATACGGCTATTAATTATAAAGGTGTCAAGATTAATGTGGTTGATACACCCGGACATGCGGATTTCGGCGGCGAGGTAGAGCGTGTGCTGAAAATGGTAGACGGCGTTATTCTGGTAGTGGATGCGTTCGAGGGTGCCATGCCTCAGACCAAATTCGTTCTGCGCAAGGCTCTGGAGATGAATCTGGCAGTTATGGTCTGCATCAACAAGATTGACCGTCCCGATGCCCGTGTGGATGGCGTTGTGGACGAAGTTCTGGATCTGTTTATCGAACTGAATGCATCGGAGGATCAGCTTGACTGTCCTTTTGTTTATGCTTCCGCAAAAGGCGGCTATGCAGTTTGTGACATGGAGGAGGAACCGAAAGACATGTCTCCTCTGCTGGATACGATTCTGGAGTATATGCCTGCACCTGAGGGCGACCCGGAAGCACCGACCCAGATGCTTATCAGCACCATCGATTACAATGAATATGTGGGCCGCATCGGTGTGGGCAAGGTGGAAAACGGTACTCTGAGGGTGAATCAGGAGGTTGTTATTGTCAATGCACATGATGAAAGCAAAAAGCTGAAGGTAAAGGTCAGCCGTCTGTATGAATTTGACGGTCTGGGAAAAGTGGAAGTGGATAGCGTGGGAGTCGGCGATATCGTGGCCGTTTCCGGTATCGCAGAGCTTCATATCGGGGATACACTGTGTGCACCGGAAGCACCGGAAGCCATTCCTTTCCAGAAGATTTCCGAGCCCACCATTGCCATGCAGTTTATGGTCAATGACAGCCCCTTTGCCGGTCAGGAGGGTAAATTCGTAACCTCCAGACATTTACGGGACCGTCTGTACCGCGAACTGAATACCGATGTCAGCCTTCGCGTGGAGGATACGGAAACAACGGAATGTTTCAAGGTATCGGGACGCGGGGAACTGCATCTGTCCATCCTGATCGAGAATATGAGACGGGAAGGCTATGAATTTGCTGTCAGCAAGGCGGAGGTACTGTATAAAGAAGATGAAAAAGGCCATCTGCTGGAGCCTGTTGAACGTGTTTTCATCGATGTGGATGAGGAATTTTCCGGCAATGTTATCCAGAAACTGAGTCAGAGAAAGGGTGAGCTGGTCGGTATGAGCCCCAACGGCACCGGCAGCACCCGTCTGGAATTCCTGATTCCTTCCCGCGGTCTGATCGGCTACAGAGGAGAGTTCCTGACGGACACGAAGGGTACCGGTGTTATGAATACCTCATTTGAATGCTACGGCCCGTTTAAAGGCGAAATCAGCTATCGTAAGCAGGGCTCCCTGATTGCCTTCGAAACCGGCGAAAGCATCACCTACGGCCTGTTTAACGCGCAGGAGAGGGGAACACTGTTCATCGGACCCGGCGAAAAGGTATACGCAGGCATGGTAATCGGTGAAAACGGCAAAGGCGTGGACATCGAAGTAAATGTCTGCAAGAAAAAGCAGCTGACCAACACCCGTGCCTCAGGCTCAGATGATGCACTTCATCTGGTACCGCCCAAAATCATGAGCCTGGAACAGGCACTGGAATTCATTGACACCGATGAACTGCTGGAGATCACACCGAAACATCTGCGCATCCGCAAAAAGATCCTCGACGCTTCCACACGTAAAAAAATGGCGCACAGCAAGAAAAACTGATGCGGACTGCAACTGTTCAGAACTTCATGTTGTCTGAGAAAGATAGAATCTGAAGTTCTGAACAGGAACCTGCATTACAATTCCTATTACAATTTTCCGTTTATGGTCTTGAAAAAAGACAGCATATTATTTATAATAAAGTAGATGTCATAATTTTTATGGCATAATTTGGATATAACTGACAAATTCAGTTTGATATAAATTGCATGGTAAACAGTAAATTGACCAGAGAAAACAGAACATTGAGATACAAATATAACAGAACATTGAAATATAAATACAACAGCATAGTGAATATTGAGTAAGCACTCAGCAATGATGCCAAAGAAGAGAGCTGCAGCTGCATTTCCGCATTCGCGGACAGAGCGGGACAGTTATGAGATATGAAAGAAAGGCAGATCAAAACAGCAGATCCGTCAGAAGATCCCGCCACATTACAGGTTTTATTTTCGGGCAGTGCAGCAGTAGAAGCGAGAAAGTACAGGTAATTGGATTAACAGAACAGGTGGTATTGGATTGGCAGGAAAGTATTATGATCAGATTGTAGAATATATTCTCGGGAATCAGGAGAAGTTCTATCGACTGGCATATTCATATATAAAAAACCCGGACGGCGCGATGGATGCGGTACAGAATGCAATCTGCCGTGCCCTGGAGAAATATCGTACGTTGCGTGACATCAAGGCAGTGAAGACATGGTTTTACCGTATTCTGGTGAACGAATGCCTGATGTATCTTAGAAAACATGATAAGGAGATACCGGTTGATTCTGACAGCTGGGAGGGCTGGAACAACGGTATTTATATAGAATCAGCTTTTGAACCCGGAGAAGAGATCTGGAAAAAACTGGATCGTCTGAATCCGGAAGTCAGAACTGTGATTATCCTCTACTATTTTGAGGAACTGACACTGAAGGAGATTGCACAGGTGACGCAGACCAATCTGAATACGGTCAAGTCGCGTCTGTACGGCGGACTTCGAAAGCTGAAAGGAATCATAAAGGAGGATTCGGATTGAGCGATCTTGAAGAGGAAA